>CAZYJB010000009.1:0-16885 GCA_964647675.1 uncultured Verrucomicrobiota bacterium
ACGCTGTAGGGATCCGGCATCATCGAGATATTTTATACAGAAACACCAATGTGCGGGACGGTTCCGGTTGGGTCGACCTGCGGAGCCTTGCCGCGTATCTCGGCGCGACGAGTGAACGACTCAGTCTGCCGGCCACCGTTTTGTCCATGAGCGGCGACCGCTTCCGTTGCCTCGCCCGCAATGCGCATGGTTCTTCAACCTCTTTGGTGGCTGTCCTGACGGTCGATCCGCCGCCGGAGAAGCCGCGCGTCGAGCGGCAGCCCGCCGGACTGACACTGGCCTCCGGGAATTCGGCGCTCCTGTCGGTGGAGGCGGCGGGAACACCGCCACTGGCGTATCAGTGGCTCGTGGGCGCCCGAACGTTAGCCGGGGCGACCTCCGCGGTTCTTGAACTGAGAGACGTGATCCCCTCCGTGGCGGGGCAGTACCGCGTCATCGTGAGCAATCGTGCCGGGGGAACAACGAGCGAAGTTGCGACGGTCGAGGTTGGGCCATCCTACCGTTTCGTGACCTGGGTCGGGGATTCTTTCACCGGCGCTTCGGACGGCGCGGGATCGGCGGCCAAGCTGCAGCGTCCGGGGGGAATTGCGGTGGACTGGGAGGGGACGATCTATGTCGCCGACGAAGGCAACCACGTCCTGAGGCGTATCGATGCAGCGGGCACGGTGGAGACGATCGCGGGTGACGCCCGCGAGGAAGCCACGCGTGACGGGCGCGGAAGCGAGGCGCGGTTCCGGTCGCCCCGCGGGATCGCGGTGGCTCCGGGCGGCGATTTGTATGTCACGCAGTGGAGGGACGGCGCGATCCGCCGCGTCGATCGGGAGGGGGTCGTAACAACCATCCTCCCGCGCCCACCCGGGGCTGACGTTGGGTCAGGGACCGTCTCGTTGATTCCAATCCCGATCGGGATCGCGGTTGCGCCGGACGGGGATCTGATCGTGAGCAGCTACGCGCACGCCGTGTATCGTGTGAAGCCTTCGGGCGTCGCCACGTTGTTTGCGGGATCGCCCGGCAACCGCGGGCATGCCGACGGTGAGGGCGTGGACGCGCGTTTCGATCGTCCTTCAGGCGTGGCAGTCGATGCATCGGGGCAGGTCTATGTTGCCGACGAAGCCAACCATCTGATCCGGAGGATCGATCCGACCGGCCGCGTTTCCACTCTGGCTGGGGTATGGCGCGATGGGGACGGCGACGGGGCGTCCGATGGGGGCTTTGCCGATGGCGGTCCGGACGCGGCGCGCTATCGGTTCCCGCTTTCGGTGGCGCTGGCGAATGAAGGAGGAGTCTATGTGGCCGACACGGTGAACGCAGTGATCCGGCGCATTGGGATCGATGGCGTGACGGCCACCGTGGCGGGTGTGCCGGGCGCGCCGGGCGACGCCGACGGCGCTGCAACCGCGGCGCGATTCTCGGCTCCGGTGGGCCTCGCCGTGGAACCGTCGGGAGGCGTCGTCGTGGTGGAACGTGAGAACAGCCGGGTTCGGCGCTTGGGAACAAATGGTGTCGTCACGACGGTGGCGGGTGGCTGGCGCAGCCGGGGAAGTGCTGACGGGCCGATGGAGACCGCCCGTTTCAACCTGCCCATCGGTCTCTCCGTGGACGCTGATCTTCGTCTCTTCGTGGCTGACAGCTTCAACCATGTCGTTCGTTGGGTGGCTCCGGATGGGGATGTGACGACGGTCGCCGGCAAGGCCGGTGTGGCGGGATCCGCGGATGGTCCGGGACCGACTGCACGATTCAGCATCCCCGGCGGCGTGGCGGTGGGAAAAGCGGGTGATCTCTGGGTCGCGGACACCGGTAATTCGACGTTGAGACGGGTGGATCGGAACGGCGTTGTCTCCACCGTGGCAGGCGCGCCCGGGGAAAGCGGAGTCGAGGATGGCTTGGGTGCAGCAGCGCGATTCTCGGGCCCCGAAGGCGTTGCGGTCGCGGCAGACGGCACGGTGTTTCTGGCCGATACCCGGAATCATGCCATCCGCAGTGTCGCGAATGGTGGCGTGGTGACGACGGTTGCCGGTGTGAAAGGCAATCCGGGCGCCGAGGATGGCCCGGGTGCGACGGCGCGGTTTCGATCCCCCCGTGGGCTCGCCATCGACCGATCGGGCCGCCTGCTGGTCGCAGATTTTGAGAATCACATCATCCGGCGCATCAATGCGGCGGGTGGGGTCAGCACCCTGGCAGGGGCCGCGGGGAAGCCGGCATCGGACGCGACAACCTGGGATGGTGCAGCGCGGGACGCACGACTCCGATACCCGCGGGCACTCGCGGTGGATGCCTCGGGAGTGATCTATGTCGCGGACAACAACGGCAGCATGGTCAGGCGCATCGTGTTGGACGGATCGGTCAGCACGCTGGCCGGAATGATGTTGCGCGCGGGACACCTGGATGGGGTCGGCGCCGGCGCGCGTTTTGTGGCTCCGAGCGGCATTGCAGTGGACCGCATGGGGCTCCTTTATGTTTCCGACAACAACACGATTCGGAAGGGATGGCTGGCGGATCCGGTCGGGCCGTTGCCCCTGAAGTTGAGCATCGAGAGAAGTGGCGAAAGCCTCCAGATTGGGGTGCGTCATGAGGGCGGCACCCTTCCGACTCGGCATCGACAACTTCGGCTCGAGTCCAGGCCGCGCGTCGAGAGTGGCTTCGTCCCCTGGTCGACGCTGACCTCGCGGTATCAGGTGACCAACGGCACGGCCTACTTTTCCGTGCCCGGCTCGCGAATCATCCCGTTGCTGATCATGCAGGCCGTTCAGGACCAATAGGGGGCCGGAGGCGGTCCATCGCTCACGATTGCCCTGAAGCCGGTGATAAGAGCGGTCGGGATGGTTCGGAGGAAATCCGGGCCTGGACCTCTGGGGGCGGCGGGATGGCCAGGCCTCGGATTCTGCGTCGTGCGGTGCAGGGAATGTTGAGGACGGTCCGGGGGCGTGTCGGTTCCTCCCGCAGGAATAACCCTTTCCCTGTCACCTTGGAGCCGGCATGCAGGGGAGCCCCATCGCCGTCCAACGGCCAGATTCCGCAACGGCCTCACGGGAGCAGGCGGCGTCTTCCACCTCCACCTCAGGCGCGGCGACCCGTCCGGTCTCGAGCGTGAAGTCGCCCGCCCGGATCTGGGTCACCGGGACCCCGACGGTGCTCGGCGTCATCGTGGCCTGGTGTCTCCCGGCGACGAGGGAAGGGGCGTCACCGTTGCACGCGGGCGTTGCCCTTCCAGATGCTCCAGATCTGCTCCTCGTCCGCCGGTTGCGCGTAGTCGGTGAGCAAGGTGGTCGCGAGCGCGCCGCTGGCCCAGCCGAACTGGACCCACTTCTCCGGTTCCCATCCGCGCAGCAGCGCATAGAGCAGGCCGCCCACGAAACCGTCGCCGCCGCCGATGCGGTCGAGCACGGTGATCTCGCGCGGCTCCACCACGAACCACTGGTCGCCCGCGGCCAGAATGGCGCCCCAGAGATGGCGGTTGGTGTCGACGACCTCCCGAAGCGTGGTGGCGTAGGTGGAGGCGTGGGGATAGGCCGCCTTCACGCGGCGGATCATCTCCTTGAAGCCTTCGATCTGCGCCTTGATGTCTTTGCCGCCGTGCTCCGGCCCCTGAACGCCAAGACAGAGCTGGAAGTCCTCTTCATTGCCGACCAGGACGTCCGCGACGCCAGCGATCTCGCTGAACACGGCGCGCAGCTCCGCCTCGCGTCCCTTCCAGAAGGAGGCGCGGTAGTTGAGGTCGAATCCGATGCGCGTGCCGTGTCGCTTGGCGGCGCGGGCAAGCTCGAGGCAAAACTTCGACGTGTCGGGTGACAGCGCGGCGACCAATCCGGACAGGTGGACCATCTGGACGCCATCGGTGCCGAAGATGCGTTCGAGATCGAAGTCGGAGGCCTTGAGCGTGCGGCCGACCTCACCGGCGCGGTCGTTCCAAACGCGCGGACCTCGCGAACCCACGCCGCTGTCGGCGAGGTTGAACTGGTGGCGGTAGCCCCACGGGCCGCCCTGCGGAACCTCGGGGCCTTCGAAGTCGATGCCGCGGCTGCGCAGGTTGTCCTTGATCATCTGCGCAATGGGGCTGCCTTTGACGAAGGCGGTGAGGATCTTGACCGGGAGGCCGAGGTAGGACGCCACGCTGGCGACATTGGATTCGGCGGAGGTCACCTGCATGGCGAACGTGCCGCCCGTGTGCACGGGCTGTCCGTTGAGCGGTGTGATGCGGATGCCCATGCTGGTGGGGACGAGCAGGGCGTGTCGGCAACCGGTGCGGAGGGCGAGATTCATCGTGGAGAGGGATGGTTCGAGACGATTCGTTGGCTCAGGGCCGGACTGAGCATAACAGCACGCGTGTCCGGGGACGATTCCCGAGTGGCTCCGGTTCATCCTGTTAATCCTGTCCGCTCGTCTTGCCCGGCGTCCAATGGGGCGTGCGTCCGAGCACGGTGACCAGGTAGCGCAATTCCTCGGCGGGGTCGGCGTGGTCGGGGAGCGTGTCGGCCAGTTCGGCATGCAGCAGATCGCGGAATCGCCGGCGCAGGCGGTGGATGGCGACCTTCACCGCGCCTTCGGTCAGGCCCAGCTTTTCGGCGGCCTCGGCCTGGGGAATGGGTGTGGCATCGCCGGCCAGCCAGCCCTTCAAGAGGGCAAACTGCGCTGCTTTGCGCTCGTCCGCGAACTCCTCCTGGAGCCGCGCGAGTGCATGTTCCATGACGGCGAAGGCCCATTCGCGGTCGAACCAGGTGTCGTCCGCGGGTGGGACCGTGGGGGTCACTGCTGCGCCGCCTTCGCTGGGCTCGGTGTCGAGGGAGGTCGGCACCACGCCGCCGCCGCGCTTCAGTCGGCGTGCGTGGTCCGAGCGGTCAGCGAGGAAATGGCGCAGCGCGCCGAGCAGATAGGAGCGGAATCGGCCCGAGGTGGGCGACGCGCTGTCGATGGAAGGCTGGCGCAGCAGTCGCGCAAAGAAATCCTGGGTGAGTTCGCGCGCGTCGTCTTCGCCGCGGCCTTCGCGAAGCAGAAACCGGAACACCGGCTGCCAGTAGGCCTCGCACAGGTCGGACAGCGCGGCGCGCGCATCGGGCGTCTCGCCCTGCGCGCGCGCGACGAGGGTCCACCGGGTGGTGGCAAAGACGGCGTGGGGCGGGTTCATCGGGCGGGACCGGGCGTGGCCGCCGAGAGCAGGCTGGCCAGGGCCCGGCGATGGCGGATGAGCCAGATCAGCGCGCAGATTTCGAAGACCACGGCACCGAGGGCTGCTACGCCGAGGATTCCTTCCCAGGCGGGCAGGGGAGTGACCTCGGAGGACGGGGAGGGATCCCAGCGGGCCGAGAGAGTCTCCTGCCAGAGCTGCCCGAGGAGGAGGGCGACGCCCAGCATCAGGTTCATGGCGATGCCGATGCCGATCCAGCGGGGACCGGCCGGTTTCAGGGCGCGCAGTTTCCAGCCACCTGTCATTTGCACGAGCAGGACCAGGAGTGTTCCCACGAAGGTCAGTCCGCGAAGCAGTTGATTCACGAACTGTGCGTAGGCGCCGTGGACCGGATCGGGCGCGAGGGTCAACAGCGAGAGAAGGCCCAGCGCGGGCGCGACGACCAGGGTGTAGAGGGTGATGGCCTGCGCCATGCGAGGGAGCGACGGGTGGCACAGAAGGAAATCGGGCGTCCCCGTCGAGGTGGGCGCTGAAAGGGACGGACGTCCGGCGCCGGCCGTCCCGGAGCGTGTGCCGGCATTCGGGGAGATCGCGGCGGGCGGCGGTGGGGGAGGGGTGGTCCGGAGACCCTCGATCTCCGTGCCGATTTGCGCCGCCGACTGCTGGCGTTGCTCGCGCTCTTTGGCGAGCGCACGCAGCACGATCTCGTCGATGCGCGCATCGAGGGCGACCTTCTCCGAGGGCGCGGCGAACCGGCCGATGGGCAGTTCCCCCGTGAGCAACTCGTAGAAGACGACCCCGAGCGAATAGATGTCCGCGCGGTGATCGATGGCGTCGGGCCGCTCGATTTGCTCGGGCGCCATGTACTGGGGTGTGCCCAGGGCGGCGCCGCTGGCGGTGAGGGTGATGTCCCGGGTGGAGACGTCGAGCAGCTTGGCGATGCCGAAGTCCGCGATCTTCACACGTCCGCGCGCGTCGAGGAGGATGTTCTCGGGTTTGATGTCGCGGTGGAGAACGCCTTGGTCGTGCGCAAACTGCAGCGCCTCGCAGATTCCCGGGACGACGCCGAGGGCCGCTGCTGGGGAGAAGCGGCCGGCGCGCATGGCTTCGCGCAGGTTCACGCCGTCGACAAACTCCATGAGCAGGAAACAGAAGGCGCCGGACTGCCCGAAGTCGTGGACGGTGACGATGTGGGGGTGGTTGAGGCGGGCGAGGACGCGGGCCTCGCGGTTGAATCGTTCGGCGAAGCGCGGGTCCTGCGCCAGGGTTTCGGGCAGCAGCTTGAGTGCGACGAGCCGGTCGAGGTGTTTCTGTCGCGCCTTGAACACGACGCCCATGCCGCCGGCGCCGATGCGCTCGAGGATTTCGAGGTGCGGGAAGGCCGCCTGGACCCGCTCGCGACTCGGGGCGAGGTGGTGCGCGCGGGCATCAACGGCGGCAGGCAGCGGAGTCGCGGCGGCGGCGAGAACGCAGCGCGGGCAGAGCCCGGCAGGGGCGTCGGACGGGATGGGGTGGCCGCACTGGAGACACTGGGGAGCAGAGGACGTCGTCATGTCACGCGCTTCCTGAGGCGAACCCTGGGCAAGGTTACGCGAAATCTTTCGTGCTCCTCCATCACGGCCGAGCGCGACTTTCGCTGTTCCCTCGGGCGATTGCGATCCAGGAGGTGGACGGCGACAGTTACGACGAGCGTCGCCGCGAGCGTCAGCTCGCGCTCCTTGGCGACGGCGACGCGGCCTCCGTCGCTCGCCTCATTGCGCGACGACGCGGAGCGTGACGTCGGCGGTGCCGTAGACGACCTCGAATTTCCTGCCGGCGCCGGGGCTGGGGAGCTTGAGGGTCGTGAACTCGCCCGTCCGTGTATTCGCGGAGAGAGCCTGGAAGGTCCGACCGATTTCCGGCGAGAAGCCGTCGATCAACTCGACGGTCAGTGTGCCCGCCAGCGTGGCGGCGGTGCGATCGAGGCGCAGGTTGCCGGCGCCCGCCGCGCCGAGGGTGATGACGAGTTCGCCCGTGGCGGTCTGCTCGAAACCGGCGGTGGCGCGCAGCGTCAGCGTGCCGGTGGGATTGCCCGGGCGCAGCATGCCGCGGTTGATGATCTTCGGCTGCGGGTTGCTGCCGACAGCGACGACGCTGCCGATCCCGCGGAGGGTGCCGGCGGCGAGGTCGAGGGTTCCTGCACTGCCGTGTTCGATGGTGGTGTTGTTGAGCACCAGATCGGCACCGGGCTGAGGCAGGTAGATGCCGGACCGCGGCGGGAAGGATCCGGGGTTCGTGTCGATCGAGACGGTCGCCCGACCGAGAATCACCCGACCCGCATTGCGGAAGGGAACGTGGATACCGAAGGGGCGCTGGGTGACGAGTTCGAAGGTGCCGGTGTTTTCGAACACGCCCGTGCCCGGCTGACCGTTCTCGTTGACGCGGGAGATGAAGGAGCCCTGGGCGTTGTTGATGGCCTGCCGCCACGTGCCCGAGTTGCGCAGGATGCCGTGGCCGACATAAACGCCGCCGCTCTGGGTGCCGTTGGTGACCGTGGTGGTCCCGGCAAATTCCACGATGCCACCGCCGAGGACGTCGATACCCTGTCCCATGCGCGCCACTCCCGTGATGCGGACGCGCGTGGCGCTGCGCAGGTCGGCGCGCGAATCGACGGAAAGGTTGCCGATGACGGTGTCGCTGTTGCAGGTGAGATTGCCATCGGTGAGGGCGAGGGAGGCGAGTTCCGACGGCGCGTTCAGTCGCAGCATGCCGCCGTTGCGAATCTCGTTCGAACCTGACGCGCGGCTCCAGGGGCGTCCGAGGGTGAGATTGCCCGCGACCAGGGTGAGGTTGCCGGTGAATTGGACGTCGCCGCGAATCTCGGCATCGGCCACGCCGATCACGCGCCGGCTGTTAGGATCGAACTCGCCGAATTCCAGAGTGCCCGCGCCGGTGAACGAGGAGGAAATGCCCGCGCGCGTGCGGGCGGAGAGCATCAGCTTCGAGCCGGCAGCCACCTCGGTGGTGCCCTCGTTCTCGAGGTTCTCGACGCGTGTGGTGCCGGTGACGAGTTCGAGCCGTCCGTCATTGCGCAGCAGGATATCGTCGAACGCCACCGTTCCGGATCCGCTGACGGTCTGCACGGTGCCCAGGTTGATGAAGCGCCCGCCCACGCCCTGGGAGCCGTAGAACCCCGACTGGTTGCTGAGCACGAGCGTGCTGCCGGGATGGTTGAGGATGACACCGGTGGGATCGCGCAGGTCGACACGCGTGCGCGAGGATCCGCCGCCACGAAGGTTCAGGGTGTGGGGCCCGATCTCGAGGGGATCGGTGAAGGTGGCATTGAAGGTCACCGGGCCGTGGACGTCGGTGATGCCGGGGCCGAAGGTGGTGTTCGCGATTCGCAGGCCCGCGAGGAACTGGAGCGGCGTGGGGAGGTTGACCCGCTGGCGGACGAGCGCGGCGTCGGTGTAGGCGATGACCGAGCGGATGTCCCGCGTCTCCACCGGCACGACCACGCCGGGCACGTTGATGATGAGTTCGTCGCCCACGCCCACACCGGGATGATACCTCCAGCGAGCGCCGGTGAAGGGATCCGCACCCACCGCCTCGTTGGGCACGACGCGGAAGTAGAACTCCCAGCGCATGGCGTTGAGCACCGGGCCGCTGCCGGTGACGACGTAGTAGCCTGGCGCGAACGTGCCGGCCGTGCGCAGGAGTACGGTGTAGCCATCGAAACTCTGGGAGGCGGTAATCTCCGGAAGGGTCACGGCGGGTCCGAGGTCGCCGCCGCCGGACGGAACCGGGCGGTAGACCACCTGCCATCGGTAGGTTTCGAACAGGACGCGTGGCAGGGGGGCGTCGTAGCCGAAGGCGAGTTCGTCGAGCGTGCCACCCACTCGCACGAGATTGGCGGGAGGGAACAGGGTGACGATCGTGGGCGGAGCGCCGACCGCGAACTCCCAGACCAACGGTTGGGGCCGCGCGTTGCCCGCGGCATCGGCGATGCCGGCGGCCAGCGTGGCGCGGTAGCGGCCGGACAGGAACAGGTCGGCCGCCCGGAATCGAACGGCGCGACTGGCGGCAATCCACTCCACCGTGCCTGGGACCGGCGCGTCGTCCGCGGTGTCCCAAAGCCCGTCCGGTCCGCTGGCCAGGAGCGTCAGCGTGGCCGCGCCGACCGGGGAGACGACGGCTTCGCGGAAGCTGACGAAAACCTCCTGGAGGGCGGCGGGGGGAATGACTCCATTTGAGGCGGGGTCGAGGCGATCGATGAGCGGTGCCGTGGCGTCCTCGACGATGGCGACGGTGGTTTCGGGGGACTCACCGACATTGCCGGCGAGGTCGACGGCGCGGACGCGGGCCTTGACGGAGGGCGTGGTTGCCGAGGCGGCCGGGACCGGGAGGAAGATCTCGAACGGGTAACTGTCGTCGCGGCCGGCGACGATTCCGTCGATCAGGAAGTCGACGTGGTGGATCCCGATGTCGTCGGACACCGTGGCGGCGATGCGGGCGGTGGAGCGGCCCTCGACGCGTGGCGGAACGGAAGTCGCGTCGATTCCCACGGTGACGGTGGGGGCGATGCCGGCAAGGTCGGGAGCCAGGAAATTGACCACCGCCAGGCCGGACGCGCCGTCGGCGACAAAGGCACGGCCACCCGCGATGGCGAGCGCGTGGGAGGAGCCGGGCGTCGGGAAGGTGGCGATGAAGGCGATGTCCGGACCGCCTGACACCAGGCGGTAAAGGGAGACATCATGGGGGCTGTCCTCGGTGCTGTTGGGCCCGTCGGCAGCGAGGCCGAGCCCGGCTCCGGTGGTGACGAACTGGCGCCATCCGAACTGGGACGTGGACTTGTCCAGTGTGAGGAGCGGTTGGGCGGGGTCGGAAAGGTCGAAAGCATTAAAACCCGCGTTGTGCTGCGCGTAGAGGCGCTGGGCATCGAGGAACAGTTTGCGCGGGCGCCTGCCGGCGCCGCCAGAGCCCGGTGCCTGGAGGGTGACGAGGCGCTCCATGAAATCGCGCGTCCGGATGACGGACAGGCGACTATCGTCGCCGAGGGCGTAGAGGAGGTCCCCCCGGGGAGCGATGCTCTCGATGTTCGACGAATGTGCGGTCGCCAGGACATCGCCGAGGCCATCGGCGGTGCGGACTCGGTGTAGGGCGGTGCGTCTGGCGATGTAGGCGGTGGTTCCGTGAAGAGCCACGGCTTCGGCGGCGATGAGATCGGTGCGACTCCAGCGCGTGACCGGGTTGGCGGGCGACGAGAGGTCCACCAGGCGCACGCTGTCGGTAAACGCGGCGAGGGCGAGGGAGCCCTGGAGCGCGACCGCGGTGACGTTGCCGGGGACGACCGAGATTTGGATGGGGGACCCGGGATTGGAGACGTCGAAGATCGCGAGGCCCTGGCTGCATGCGACCACGGCGAGATTGCCGCCTGCGGCGACGTCGTAGGCGAAGCCCGGGGTCGGGCTGCTGGCCACCACGCCGATCGGGAGGCCGACGCCGTCGAGCAGAGGGGTTCCGGTGGCGAGTTCCTGGGCGTCGCTTAGGCCGTCATTGTCGCTGTCCGCCTTGGTGGCCGAGGTGCCAAGGATCTTTTCGCTCACATCGGCGAGACCATCGGCGTCGGAGTCGGGCGTGCCCGAGGCGAGATCGGCGAGCGGCGCGGTGGGGACGACCGTGATGGTGCCCGCCTCGCGGGCCTGGAAGAAGGCCACGCCGACGCGACGGGTGACGGGATCGAGGTAGGCCACGGAGTAGTAACCGCCGGGCGAGAGGATGAGACCGTCGAACCGGCCGGCGGCGTTCAGGCGGCCGCGCTGCACGAAGCCATTGCGATGATCCTTGAGGTAGTAGAAATGGCTGCGTGCCGGGAATTCCTCGCTGCCGAGCGCAGGAGAGGCGTGGCGCGAGCGGCGTGCGAGACCGTGGAGCAGGCCGTCGCCACGGTACTCCCAGCCGCGCCTCCGAAGTTCCGCGGTGAGCTCGTTGAGGCGCTGCTCGGCGGTCGCCACGGCAGCCGGCAGCGGTTGGCCCTGGAACGAATCGAGTCGGTCGATCATCGCCGTCCAATCGGACACCGAGAAATGCGCGGGCCGCGGCAGGGCGATGAGCTCGGCGCGCTCAGAGGCGCTCAAGCGCACTCCGTTCGGGCCCGCGGCCTGGACGCGGTCGGAGAAGGCGTCGAAGAAGGCGCTGAGCAACGGGACCTCGGCGGATTCGCTTTCGAGGATCTTGGCAGTGCCGGTGAGTTTGATGAGGAAGTCGCCTTCGACCTCCCAGAACTTGCGCTGCTCCACGAGGCGGTCGGGAATCAGCGTGGCGATGTCCGCGTGGAGCGAGACCCCGTGCAGGGAGGGGGCGGCACCGCCGCACGGCGAGCTGAAGCCTTCGCAGGGCACGGTGTACGTGACGCGGTTGGGTTCCGGATCGGTGCACTCGTCCATGCAATCGCGGCGCTTCTTGTCGAGCGTGTCCTCCGGGCGGCCCGGGCATTTGTCGGGTCCGCCGATGCAACGAAGTCCGGTCTCGAAGGCGGTGCGCTGCGGTTTCTCGCCATCGCCGAAGATGTCGTCGACGACGTCGCCGACGCAGCTCAGCGCGCAAATGGCCACGCCGCGGCCGGGCTTGGGCGTCACGCAGGTGATCTCCTGCGTGCATTCGCATTCGTCGCCTTCGCAATCGTCGTCCTCGCCGCCGCCACTTCCCCCGCCTGAAGAGCCGCCTCTCCTGCCAGGTCCGTCGCCGCCACTTCCCGCCGCCGTGCCGTGCCAGCCGGGCTGGCGAATGCCGGTGCCGGGATCGCTGACGGCGAAGTTGCCGTCGGCGGAAATGGTCATGAGGCCCTGCGGTTCCCAGCGGCCTGTGTCGTGATTGAAACTCCAGAGAACCGTCCTGGCGCCGGGCGGCAGTTTCACGCCGGTGACGGGGTCGGGCAGGTTGGGAAAGCGGACCGGGACCGGACGGTCGAAGTTGGCGGCGCCGTCGGTCTGGACCGTGATGACCAGGGGCAGATTGAGTCCGGGGGGAAGGGGTTCGGGCAGACGGTCCGGAGCGACGGGGGCGATCCCGACGCTGCCGCCGCGGGTGCCGTTGTCGCTGAACAGGGAATTGGCGGGGATGGCGACCTCGACGCCGGCGAGCGCGGGGTTGGCGGCGACGATCGAGTCCGGGAACGTCACCCTCGTGTCTTCGGAGGCGCTGACGGTTCGGAGGGTGTCGCTGCGGATGCGAGGCAGGAAGATCTCACCCGAGCCGCCGGCGAGGTTGTTGGTGGAGCCGGCGGTGGCTTCCCAGGCCTTGCCGACAAACGGGTAGTAGTCGCCGCCGGGCCACTGGCTGCCCGCCGCGGTGCGGCCGTCGACATGAACGAAGAACCGGCCGGACGGTGACGGTGAGAGCAGGAAGGCGCCGGTGGCGTCGGTCACCGTGCGCAGAGTTTCCTCTGCGCCGTCGACGGTCACGGTGACGTTGGCGAGCGGACGGTTGGAGCCGTCCGGGTTTCTTTCGGAGTCGAACACGTATCCGCGGACGCCGGTGCCGGGCAGTCCGGTGATGCCTGCCGTGTTGAACTCGAGGACGCGGACGCCGCCGGGTTGTCCATCGCCGTCGGCGTCGAGCGGCTGGCCGCCGGTGTCGCGTAGGCGCGTGCCATCGAGCGTGACGCGGACCCGCGCGCTGGCGGGGAGGTATTCGAGATAGAAGAGCGTGAGGGTGCGTCGGTCCGAGGCGAGTTCGGGTCGGGCCAGCGCCCGCCGCCCGCCGACCTGTGCATAAAGGTCGCTCCCGGTGAGGGCGACGTCTGGAGCGAGTGGTGCGGAGAGACGGAAAATGGATTCGCGCGTCACCGCCACGCCTTCTTCGCCGTGGGCCGGCGCAGATTGCGAGACCACCGTGAGGGCGGGCCCGGCAGCACGTCGCAGGCGAAAGAACCGGACCTGGTCACCGGCCAGCACCGTGATCGAGTACCGGCCATTGGCGGTTGCCGGAGTTTCCGGCACGGAGGTCCACGAGGGCGTTGCGAGCGAAGAGCTGGTTTCGAGGAGGTAGCCGGAGTCGGACGATGGCCAGCGGAGGTGAAGGAAACGGTTGCCTCCCTGCTCAACCTCGAGGCGTGGTTGAGCACGCGCGGGCGACACGAGCAAGGTCAGCAGAGCCCACAGCAAGAAGAGTGGAAGGGGAGGACAGGGAAGTGCGGACGCCATGAGGGGCAGGGGCGAGGTCGGGCGGCGGGGGGAGCCTCGGAGCATGGCCCGGAAGGTAAGGGCGGGCGGATGGACTGAGGCAATCGAAAGCCGCGTCCAAGTTGAAATATCCTCCGGCCCGTTCGGTGCTCAGGTCCCGTTCGAGGAGTCAGACGGCGCTCACGGCGGACGACTCACGTCATCTCTCAGCCGGAACCATGAGGTTGAAGAACCGGAGGCGGGTTCACGCGGAGGCGCGGAGGCCGCGGAGACCAAAGGGGAAAAGGCGGCCTGACTCCGAAGTGCATCGAACCCCATGGTGGGCGTTTCAGCGCCTTCCTGGACGCTCATCCTCCGCGCGCTCTGCGACTCCGCGTGAGAAGGGATTCTCCTTCACGGACTTGTTCCGGCGTCAGCGTCCGTTGGGCGTCGCCGGACTGCAGAACATACGGTTCTTGGTGGCGAGTTTGGACTCACGCCTCCATGCGTCGTAGGTGATGTATTCGATGTGGCCGTCGACCGCGAGGACGATGCCGCCCTTCTTGCCGTGGCGCCGACCGAGCGCGCCGTCGAGGTCAGGGTCGGGATAACTCGAGCCGTCATTGTAGCCGTAGCCGAGCGTGACGTTCTTGTCGTCGGGCTCCCACATGATGAAGGCGTCGGGCTGGAAGTCGTTGAGTTTATAGGAGAGGCCGGCGGGCATGAGGGTCCCGAAGCCGCACACCGCGCCATTCATGACATAGGTGGCGAGCTTGTTGGCGCGGGCGCGGAAGGTGGCGGTGTTGGTGCGGTCGAGGGGGCAGCGGTAGACCTTGGAAACACCGATGAAGGACCAGAGCTGACCGCCGAGATAGGGGGCGTTGGCGTTGGTCGCAGCCGCGGCGGTCCAGGGGCTGGGCACCGCGCTGGCCGTCGGGTTGTAGAGCCAGCCGGGCACCCACGGCGGGTTCCAATTCGGATACGACATGCGTTCCTGGTTGTCGCCGGCGTACATGTGGGTCGCGAGGCCGATCTGCTTCTGGTTGCTGACGCACATCGTGCGCAGCGCGCGGTCCTTGGCTGACGCGAGGGCGGGCAGGAGCATGCTGGCGAGGATCGCGATGATCGCGATCACGACCAGCAGCTCGATGAGTGTGAAGGCGCGGGATGCGGAACTCTCGGCCGCGACCGCCGGGAAGCTCCGGGAGGCCGTACTCCTTCGGGCCTCCGTCACCGCCGAAGAATTCTTCATGCAGGCAGTGTAGGAACGGGCTTCGAAAACCCAAGCAGGAATCGGTCTTCCCGCAGCGACTTCCTCGCCGCCGCAAGGTTTCCCCTTGCGACAGGTGTCATCCAATGACGGGATGACGGCATGCGATGCCTGCGGTTCATGTGGCTCGGCCTGATGGCGGCGATGCTGGCGATCGGGCTGACCCGGGCGCCGCAGGCATGCGCCCAGACACCGCGGCTGAGCCTTGAGTCGGCCGGCGAAACCGTGACCCGTCTGCACGCGGCATTCGCGGGGGACGGGCCGCTACACCTTGAGGGATCCTTCGATCTGGAGTTCTGGTTTCCCCTGGGGTCGCAGGCTCCCGTGGCGGGGAGTGCGCGGTTCGAACATGTGCAGGAGTTGGCGGCGGAGGCGGTCTATTACCGGGTGCGGGCCGGGTCGCCCGGGGCTGCCGGATGGCGGCTGACCGCCGTGACGGATCCGTCCATCTCGGTGGCCACGCTTCTGACGCCCGAAGAGGGGGCGGGGCTGGAGCTGATCGATGCCCGAGGGGTGCGCTACGAGTTCACGGCGCCGCGCAACGCCGTGCGCGAACCGGTGGTCATCCGGATGACGGCGGTCACGAACGTCATGGGCTTCCCCGAGGTGCCCAGCGCGCTGGCGGTGGTGCGCTTTGAACCCGACGGCCTGCGTTTCCTGGAGCGCGGGGCATTGCGCATCACGTTTCCGTGGGCGGTCTCCGCGGCCGACTGGGACGCGTGGAGCGTCGACGCCGACGGTGGCGGGTTTCATCTGCTCGAATGGGATGTCGCGGGGCAGACGGCGGTGTTATCGGTCGATGGCTTCAGTGCCAAGGGCGTGGGCCGGTTTGCCAGCGGAGCTCCCACCTTCGACCGGGCCTGGGAGGGATCGCGCGACGCCCGATATGCGGCGGAGGACCGCGGCGCGCGGCGGCGTCAGGCGATCGCTCGCGACGAGCTCGCCGGGAAGATCACCGAGGCGGAGTCGGTGGTGCGGGAGAAGGCGAGCCGTCTTCGGACGCTCGAAGACATCTATCGACACGCGGTGAAACCGTACGAGGCGGCGGCCGCGCGGAACTGCGCGATCGGACGCGGGGTGGTGTTGTTCGATCTCGAGAAGCTCTGCCGCGACTGGTCGCGGGAGACGGGCCTGCCCAAGAGCCAGAGTCCTTTCTGGGAGGCCATGCAACGGCTCGCTGTCCAGGTGCGCTGCCGATGCGCGCAGGCGCTGATCGACCGATGCGAGAAGGAGCCCGGCGTTTCGGGATCGGCTCTGCTCGAGGGCATGATAGGCCTCCTGAGCGACATCGAGGAGATCACGCGGCGGACCGACGCGCAGGGATGCGCCGTGGGCTCGGATGCGGAGATCCTCGCGCGACTGGAGTCCGGGCCGTGCTTTGGCGATTGGGAGGGCACCGTGAAGCTCACGCGCACGATCACGGTAGCGGGGCAGATGGTGGAGGGGATCCGCACCCGTACCTGGGATGACGAGCGTCACGAGGTTTACCGGGGCACGGTGCAGCGCATTGCCTCCGAACGCACCTTCACCGTGGGTGGCCGTCACGTGCAGAGCTGGAACCTCGAGA
Organism: uncultured Verrucomicrobiota bacterium; assembly: GCA_964647675.1. Taxonomy (GTDB): domain Bacteria; phylum Verrucomicrobiota; class Verrucomicrobiia; order Limisphaerales; family CAIMTB01; genus CAIMTB01. The sequence goes on from CAZYJB010000009.1 coordinate 16,101, forward strand.
CGGCGGGGAAGTACCTGATGGCCGAGATGCTCGATCAACACATCAAGCAGGACTCGCCCGACAGCGACGTGATCCAGCACACGCGCATCCGTCGGTTCGATGCCGAACCGGTGCGGGGGGTGGGGACCCTGTTCCTCCGGTTGGAGGATGGCGCGTTCGCGTCGCTGGGGGTCGATGGCGGCGCGGCGCCGGAGGTTCCGGGGCGGCACATGGGGTTCACCCAGAGAACGAAAATCGAGTACGAGTGCAAGGAGACCTATCCAAAGGATCGTGAATGCCCGGCGGGTTCAACGTCGTCTTCCCAGGGCACCATCGGTCTCTACCTCGGGATCTCCGTGGATACCGGCACCGTGCCGCCGCCCGTGGCGGAGGTGGGACCTCGGTCCCTGACGGTACGCTGGACGCGGTCGGTGACGAACGAGTCGGCCTTCCGACCGCCGCAAGTGGAGACACGGAAGGTGGAGGTGGATCTGGTGCGCAAGGAGTGACGCGGAGCGTGGTGCATCGCGTGTCGGACGATTCCGGAAGCGTTCGCCATTCGCCTTTCGCCTTGCGGCGTGGGGCGGCGCGTGACGGCATGCCCGCATGATCCGCCCGCGCCTGCTGCTCGCCGGGGTTGCCCTTGCGGTCCTGCCCGTCCTTGCGACCGTGCGTCCCGTGAACCGCTCCTTCGCCACGCGTTCCGAAACCCTCGCGCCGCGCGCGCTCGCGGCCACGAGTCACCCGCTGGCGACGCAGGCCGCGCTGGACGTGCTGAAGGCGGGCGGGTCCGCGGTGGATGCGGC
>CAZYJB010000010.1:0-16837 GCA_964647675.1 uncultured Verrucomicrobiota bacterium
CGAAGCGGGCTTTCGATGGTGGCACCCGGCAATTTCTACCCGTGCCCGAACGGCGTCCCGGCAACCCATGCAGCGGGGAGGAATTCCAGCCCTCAAGTCAGTGCCTCACGCTGCCGCTACTTTCCTTGCACTGACACGATCGGGCTCCTGCCGCGCCCTCGCATCGTCGCCCTCCCGCTTTCGGGAGCGCCCGCTGCGTCCCAGCCCACCGATCGCCGGACGCCCACGCTGCCCCCGCGTGGCGTCCTGCCCTGGCCGGGTGCCGTGCCCCATGGACGCGCAGGATGAATCCGTACCTGACTCCCAGAATCCGCCGCTTCGCCGGCCTGTCACTCGCCGTCGCAAGCCTCGTCGTCGCCCTGGCCCTTCTCCGGCCGCTTCCCTCGGACTCGCCTCCGGTTGCCGCGGAACCGGCCCGGCAGGTCGCCACGCCGGCGCTCACAACGAGCACGAGCACACCGACGGCAGGCATCACCACGCGCACCGACCGCAATGCCTTCTTCGCGCAACTCGCACGACGCGCGGGTTCGCCCGAGCCGCTGCCCCCGTCCAACGGCCGGCCTGCAACCAGCCCCGTGGTGCGCGAATCGCAAGTCACTCTCGAACAGAACCTGCTCGAGTTTCTGTCACAGTCCGCCGGAGAACGCGCGGCCCATCCGTTCCGCCTCCCCACTCCCGACGGACGTGAGCACGCGGTGGAGTTCACGAGGACGGAGCTCATGGGTGAGAACGAGGGCGGCGTCGCAGGTACCATCGCCGGCGCGCCCGGCAGTCACGTTTTCCTCGGCTACGCCAACGATGCCGTCGCCGGGTCCTGGTATGTCCCGGGAGAGGGTCTCTTTCAGATCCGCTATACCGGCGACGGACGCCATCGGGTGATGGAGCTGGATCCCGATCGCTTCCTGCCCGAGGCGATGCCGTACGCGCCCATGGAGGGTGCTGCCCCGGCGGCGGCCCAGGCCTCGAGCACCGCGGCACCCGGGGCCGTTTCCGCCTTCGCACCCGGCCACGAGAAAACTGCCGAAGCTGCCACCCCGTCCGCAGACGAGGTGCTTTCCGAGGCCCCGCCCGTCACCGCCCCGCCGGTGGCCCTCGATGGCACTCCGGCCGTGGAGGCCGATGTCTCGACCGTCATCGACGTCATGGTGGTGTACACCCCCGCGTGCAAGACGGCCAACGGCGGCGACTCGGGCATCAGCGCGCTCATCAACGCCTCCATCACCAGCGCCAATACCGCCTACTCGAACAGCGGCGCCTCGCAATCCGTGCGCCGCGTCTACGCCGGCGAAGTCAGCTACACCGCGTCGGGCCAGCTCGCCACCGATCTGCCGCGCCTGACCAACACCAGCGACGGCCACATGGACAATGTCCATACGCTGCGCAACACCTACAAGGCCGACCTCGTCTGCCTGTTCGTGTCCACCGGGACCGACGCCGCCGGCATCGCGTACCTGTGGACGCCGAACAACTCGTCGGTGGCCAACTACGGATTCTCGGTGGTGATGGATGTCTACGCCGAGGCCAACCTGACCTTCGCTCATGAGCTCGGACACAACATGGGCTGTGGCCACGCTTCCGGCGACGGCGGGGGCGGCGCGTATTCCTATTCGTACGGACACAAATTCAGCGCCGGCGGCACGGCCTATCGCACCGTCATGGCGTATGCGCCGGGCACCCGCATCCCCTACTTTTCCAACCCCAGCGTTTCGTATCTCGGCACGGCCACCGGCCATTCGACCGCCAACAATGCGCGCACGCTCGGCGACTCACGCGCCGGCATCAGCGCCTACCGCGCCGGCATCACCCAGTGGCAGGAATGGAGCGTGGTCACCTCCGGCGATCTGAACGCCGACAACAAGCCTGACCTCATCTTTCGCAGCAGTTCCTCCGGGCGTGTGATCGCCTGGACCATGGATGGCACGACCTCGACCGGTACTTCCGTGCTGTGGGCGCCGTCTACCGCGGCCGATACGCAATGGGTCCCCATTGCCTGTGGCGATTTCAACGCCGACAACAAGACCGACATCATCTGGCGCAACACCGCCACCAGCCGCGCCATCGTCTGGCACATGGACGGCACCACGCGCACCAGCACCACCACGATCTGGAATCCCGCCACTGCCGCCGATGCGCTCTGGGTGCCGTATGCCACGGGTGATCTCGATGCGGATGGCAAGACTGACATCCTCTGGCGCAACACCTCCACCGGGCGCGTCATCGTCTGGTACATGAACGGCACGACGCGGACCGGCACGGCCCCCGTCTGGACCCCGGCCACGACCGCCGACACGCTCTGGGTGCCCGTCGCCTGCGGCGACTTCAACGCCGATACCAAGACCGACATCTTCTGGCGCAACACGTCCTCGGGACGCGGCATCATCTGGTACATGAACGGCGTCACGCGAACGGGCACCGCGACGGTGTGGGCGGCCACCGGTCCCACCGACTACCTCTGGGTGCCGCATGCCGCCGGCGACTTCGATGCCAGCGGCGGACCCGACCTCATCTGGCGCAACAGTTCGACCGGGCGCACGATCGCCTGGCTCCTGAGCGGCGCCACCACTTCCTCCACTGCCGTCATCTGGAGCCCGTGACCGGCGGCCCATCCGTTGCGCAGTTCCCGTCACCAATCCCGCCTTCACCCCGATCCACACGGCGGGCACACTCCGCCGCCATGCAGATCGACGTCGGCATTCTCACCATTTCCGACCGCGCCTCACGCGGGCTTTACGACGATCTTGGCGGACCCGCACTCCGCGAGGCGGCGAAGGGTTACGGGTGGCGCGTGGTGGCCGAGGCGCTGGTGCCGGACGAAAAGCGCGACATCCAGCGCGCGGTGCGCGAGCACATTGCCAAGGGATGCCAGCTCATTCTGACCACCGGCGGCACGGGCGTCGCGCTGCGCGATGTCACCCCCGAGGCGGTCCGCGAAATCGCCGTTCGTGAGCTGCCGGGATTCGGTGAGGTCATGCGAATGGAGTCCCTGAAGATCACGAAGAACGCCATTCTTTCGCGTTGCCTCGCCGCCGTGGTGGATCGCTCGCTCGTCCTCTGCCTGCCGGGAAAACCCAGCGGCGCCACGGAATGCCTCGGGTTCGTCGTGGGGGCCATCCCGCATTGCGTGGCCGTGCTGCACGAAGTGCCTTCGTCCTGCTGAGCGGGACGTGGCGCACCACCCTCCGTGCTCCGCTCCCAGCAGGTGGGGCGAGGCGTCCCGGCCGAATCGCCTGTTCGACCACTGGCCTGGACGCCAGCGGCGCTAGGCCGGTGGGTGGCGAGCTCCGTCTCGCACCTCGGCATCCGTCGGGGATGCCGACCCCATCCATTCACCAAATCCGGGTTCCGTTCGCGGTTCCATCCCGAAAGCAGAGGGCCACGTCGCACGCGGAGCTTCGGCGCCGCAGTAAGGTCGGCGTCCGCAGGCCGCCGAATCGCGAGTCGGAGCTCGCGACCCACCAACTCCCTTCTCGGAAGGGAACTCGAGACCTCGCCCCGGGTTACTGTCCGCCACCGGACTCGGCGGGCAGCGGTCCGCCCGCTTCCTTCAGCCGCTCGGCCACTTCGGGTTTCGACTCGACGGCGAGCGAACGTTGCCAGGCGCGGCGCGCCTCTTCCAGGCGGCCGAGCTTCTTGTAGATGTCGCCCAGGTGCTCAAAAAGCGTGGCGTCCGGCTCCTGCGAATGTTCCACCGCCTCCCACTGCACCGGCAGCGCCTCGGCCGCGCGATCCATTTGGAACAACACCCAGGCCAGCGAATCCAGGTACGCCGCATTCTTGGGCTCCAGTTCCACCGCCTTGCGGATCAGTTCGAGCGCGCGCGGCAGGTTCTTGCCCTGCTCGGCCCACATGTAGCCGACGTAGTTCAAGGCGTCGGCGAAATCGGGTTTCAGCTCGATCGACTTCTCGAACTGCACCGCGGCGTCGTCGAAGCGTTTGGCCCGTTCGTAGGCCACACCGGACTGAAAATAGAAAAGATGCGTCAGGTACTGCGGCGCGGTGGCGCCCGCGATCACTTCGGCTGCCGTGAAATGCCGGATGGCGTCCTGGTACTGCTTGAGTTCGGACATCGCGACCGCGGAGTAGAACTCGAGTTCGAACGTCGGGCGAAAGCGCGCGCGCGCGCGTCCGAGCACCTCGAGCGCTTCCTTGGGTTGGTTGTGTGCCAGGTGGGCCAGTGCCAGTTCCCGGTGCACCACCGGATCGTCGGGGTTCAACACCAGCGCGCGTCGAAACGCGGTGATCGCCTCGTCGAACTGACGCGCCTCCATGGCCACCAGGCCCAGTGCGAAGTGCGGAAACGGATTGGTGGGATGCCGCGCCGCCAGCACGCGCAATTGCTCCGCCGCTTTCTCGCGGTTGTCGGTACGCAGGTAGATCTCGGTCAGCCGCTCGCGCAGCCCGGGAAGATCGGGATGCGTCTGCAGCAATCGCTCGTAATAAGGCAGGGAGCGAGTTCCGGCGCCGTGGATCTGAAAGAGGTCCGCGAGCCGCAGCACCACCGCGGGATCCGCGGGTTCCAACGCCGCGGCGCGGTCCAGCAGCGCGAGGACGCGTGGACGCAGGTCCGCGGACCCCGCCGCGCCGGTGCCCTGCAACGCCCCCAGCGTCTCGGCCACACCGATGAGGAACGCGGCATCGACACCGGTCTGCGAAGCCGCCTGCTCGAGAACCTCCACCGCGGCCGCGGGCTGACCACCGTCGACATAGACCCGCACCAGATTCTGATACGCCGCGATGGCGCCTGGGGTGCGGCGGATGGCCTCCTGATGGGCGGGGATGGCGGCCTTCGGATTGCCCTGCAAGGCGTACACGGTTCCCAGCCAACCCCAGACCAGGCCTGAGGCCGGGGGACGTTTCGATGATGCCTCCAGCAGAACCCGCGCATCCTCGAGCCGGCGCAGGCCGACCAGTTTGCGCGCCACGTCGAGGGTCAGGATCTCGTTGTCGGGATCGTTCGCAATCGCTGCGAGGTAATGCGCCAGCGCAGCGTCCGTGGACTCCCCGAGGTCCTCCACCACGCCTGCCGCAAAGCGCGCGTGCGCCTCGATCGTCCGTTCGTCGGCGTCGGTGAGTTCGAGCTCGCGCGGTTCCCACTTCTGCCCGGCCCGGATGACCTTCGGGCGCAGATCACCGGCCCCGTCCGGCCGCGACGTGCACCCGGTCAAGGCAAGGACGGCGGCCAGCGCCGCCAGCAATGGAGCGCGGGTCAACCGCCCGGGGGCGCCGAAGCGACTCCGGGTCTGGCGCGGACACCCAAAAACGAAAACACCACCGTTCCCGCTCTCGGCGGGCGACGGCGCTGTTGTCGTGGTCTTGGGCACGGTCACCTGGTCCGGGAGGACCTGATGGGCGGGAGCCGCGCCTTGGGAAGGCGTTCTTCCCGGAGAGAGCCAGGGGCGTTCCGGGAGCCAGCCGTGCCGGGCACCAGGCGAAACGCCTGGTTTCCGGACGCGACCGTCGGGCGCTACTTCTGCCAGGTGCGCTTCTTGTGACGGTTGGCGCGCAGCTTCTTCCGGCGCTTGTGCTTGTTGATCTTCGCCTTCCGGCGTTTCTTCAGCGATCCCATACAGTCTCTTATCTCGGTCAGCCCGGGTCCGTCTTGTCTCGTTTCAGTACACGATCTTGTTCAGCGGGTACTCGATGATTCCCTCCGCTCCGAGTGCTTTCAGCCGAGGGATGATTTCCCGCACGACTTCCTCGTCGAGGATGGTTTCCACCGCCACCCAGCCGGGCTGGCTGAGCGACGAGACGGTTGGATTACGCAACGCGGGAAGCGATTGCAACACCTTTGGGAGGTGTTCTGACATGATGTTGAGCTTCAAGCCCACCTTCGCCTCGGCGTCGATGGCCGCGCGCAGCAGCATGCAGAGCGTCTCGATCTTCTCGCGTTTCCAACGGTTTTTCCATGCCACGTGGTTCACCACCATGCGCGGCGTCGAGGTCAAGAGGGTGTCCACGATGCGCAGGCGATGGGCGCGCAACGAGGATCCCGTCTCGGTCACTTCCACGATGGCGTCCACCAACTCATGCGCCTTCACCTCGGTCGCACCCCACGAGAACTCCACCTCGGCCTTCACACCGTGCTTGCGCAGGTATTTCCGCGTCAGGTTGACCACCTCGGTGGCAATGCGTTTCCCCTGCAGATCCTTGGGTCCCTTGATGGACGACTCCTCCGGAACCGCCAGCACCCAGCGCGTGGGCTGGCGCGTCGCCTTGCTGAACAGAAACTCGCCCACCTCGCGCACGTCCGAGCCGTTCTCGACCACCCAATCGTGCCCCGTGATCCCGGCGTCGAGGTAGCCATGCTCCACATAACGGCTGATTTCCTGCGCGCGGATCAGGCGGATCTCCAGTTCCGGGTCGTCCACGTAGGGGATATACGAGCGGCTGCTGACCTGCACAGACCACCCGGCACGCGCGAGTTTCTCGAGCGTCGCCTCCTGCAGACTGCCCTTCGGCAGGCCCAGTCTCAGCATCGGTGTTTTCTTGGTGCTCATCGTTCGAATCGAAAACCAGACCTCCCCGCCGGGAATCGGGCCGTCGCGCCCGCGAACCGCAGGCCGTCCTCCGGTCCGGTCCGGGCGGGTTGCCGCTTCATCCGCCGTCGCGCCTCGCCACGCCCACGGTCTGCCGGCCCTGAATGCGCACGGTTCCCCGCGCGAGAGCCGCCACCACGGCGGGATAAAGCTCGCGTTCGGCCTCCTGGATTCGCGCGTGCAGCGTCTCGGCGGTGTCGTCCTCCAGCACGGGAACCGCGCGCTGGCCGAGAATGGCGCCACTGTCGATGCCTTCGTCGACGAAGTGCACCGTGCAGCCGGTGACCTTCACGCCGTGCTCGAGGGCCTGACGCCAGGCTTCCAGCCCGGGAAATGCCGGCAGGAGCGACGGATGGATGTTGATCACCCGCATCGGGAAGGCGCGCAGGAAGCCCGCCTTCAGGATGCGCATGAAACCGGCCAGGATCACCCAGTCCACGCGCGCCTCGCGCAGGAGACGGACCACCTCCGCCTCAGCGGCCTCGTCCAGCTTGGTGCGGAACGAGCCGGGCGGGACATGACGCGCCTCGATGCCGCGCTCGCGCGCGCGATCGAGGATCCCCGCGCCGGCCGCGTCGCTCAACACCAGTGCCACCTCCGCCGGCACGCGCCCCGCGGCACATGCGTCGGCCAGGGCGACGAAGTTCGAGCCCTTGCCCGAACCCATCACGCCCAGCCTCACCCGTCCCGGCATCTGTGGTACCCCGCTCAAGGCACGTTCCCCGTCCGCGTTGCTTCCCTTTCCGTCGTCCGTTCAGGCCGGCGCAAAAAGGGGCGCACACGCTACCTCGGCCGCGGGACGACACAAGGTTCAAAGCCGTGGGCACGCCGTTGCGCTACGGGTCCCACCTGCGGCACTCTGCCCCGCCTGCCAAAGTCGTACGATGGACGCCCATCATGACAGCCTGACGCGCCGCGCCCTGCGAAAACTCGCGGACGCCGTCCTGCACCGGCCTCGCTGGTTCTTCTGGCCGCAGATCCTGCTGGCGATCGCCTGCGTGATCTACACCGTGCGCAACTTGGAGTTCTCCACCAGCCGCAACGCGCTGGTCAGCGACCAGCTGCATTACCACCGCCTGTTCCTCGAGTTCCGCAAGGAGTTCGCCGCCGAGGATGACATCGTGGTCATCGTCGAAAGCGAAACGCCGGAGAAAAACCGGCAGTTCATCGAACGCCTTGGCGCGCGTGTCGAGCTCGAGACCAACCTGTTCACCGACGTCTTCTTCCGCGGTGACCTGCCCATGCTGGGCACCAAGGCGCTGCAGTTCCTCGACCCCGCGCAGCTCACCGAGCTTCAGCGCACGCTGCGTGAGTACCGCCCGTTCCTCGACCGGATCACCACCACCACCAACCTCGAATCGCTCTTCCAGCTCATCAACCGCCAGTTCCGCGTCGCCCAGCGCGCCACGGAGGACGAGCAGGAGACCCTGGTCGGCGCCTTGCCCGCCCTCGAGCGCATCGTGCGCCAGGCCACCGACAGCATCCAACGTCCGGGCACGCCGCCTTCACCCGGTGTCAACGCACTCTTCGGCGGCGGACCCGAGGCCGAGCGCAAGGTCTACCTGACCTTCCTGAACGGGCGGCTGTTCCTGCTCTCCCTGCGCCCGCCCCATCGCGACGTCACCGGCGACGCCATCGTGCGCCTGCGCGAGCTGATCCAACGCACGCGCCTCGAGGTGCCGGGAGTCAATGCCGACATCACCGGCGGCTCGGTCCTCGAGCGCGAAGAAATGCTGCAATCCCAGGACGACACGCTGCTCGCCACCGGCGTCTCACTCGTCCTCGTCGCGCTGATCTTCATCTTCGGCTACCAGGAGACCGGACGCCCGCTGAAGGCGATGTTCTGCCTGCTGATCGGCCTGTGCTACAGCATGGGCTACACGACGGCCACCGTCGGCCGGCTCAACATCCTCACCATTACCTTCGCCCCCATGCTCGTCGGCATGGCGGTCGACTTCGGGGTGCACCTGATCACGCGCTACGAGGAGGAACTGCGGCACGGCCTCATCCGTCAGCTCGCCCTGCGCAAGGCGATGATCAACACCGGCGAAGGCATCTTCACCGGCGCCCTCACCACCGCCGGCGCTTTCTTTGCCATGGCGTTCACCGATTTTGCCGGGGTCAGCGAAATGGGCATCATCACCGGCGGCGGGCTCTTGGTCTCGCTGATCCCGATGATGACGATGCTGCCGGTCATGCTGCTGAAAGGACGCCAGAACGCCATCGATCGCGGACACCCGGAGCCCGGGACGTCCTTTCGCGAGCGGCTCGAGCTGGCCTGGATCCGGCGCGCCGGCACGGTGCTGGTGGCCAGCTTCGCCTTCGCCGCGCTCTGCGCCACCCAGTTCCAGAAGGTCTATTTCGACTACGACCTCCGCAATCTTCAGAGCAAGGGCCTGCCGGCGGTCGAGTACGAGAAGAAGCTCATGAACTCGACGCCGCGCTCGGTGCTCTTCGGCGCGGTGGTCGCCAGCAATGCCGCCGATGCCGTCACGCTCCGTGCCAGGCTCACCAATCTCACCTCCGTCGCGGACGTCGATTCCATCGCCTCCCTGCTCATCGCCGATCCGTCCGGCAAGCTTCAGACCATCGGCGCCATCAGCGCCGATCTCGCCCCGCTCCGCCTGCCCGATCCGCCCGAGGCCCCACCCAAAATCCCCGACCTCAGCCAGACGCTCTGGTCCCTGCAGGGCTACCTGGGCCAGGCGGTCGAAGCGGTTCGCCGCACCACCAACCAGGCCAATCTCGAAAAACAACTTCTCTCCCTGCGCGCCGCCATCGGCGAACTGCGCAGCGTCATGAACGCCGGCGATCGCGCCCGCGCCACCCGCAAGCTCGCCGCCTTCGAGTCCGCTTTCTTCGAAGACCTGCGCGACACCTTCGAAACCCTGAAGTCCCAGGACCACTCGGCGCCGCTGCGCATCCAGGACCTGCCCGATCCGATCCGCAACCGGTTCGTCGGAAAGACGGGCAAACTCCTGCTCCAAGTCTACCCGAACGTGGATGTCTGGATCCGCACCAACCAGGCAAAGTTCATCGGTGAGCTGCGCGGCGTGGTACCGGACGTGACCGGCGATCCCGTCCAGCTCTACGAGTACACCAACCTCCTCAAGGAGAGTTACGAGGAGGCCGGTTGGTACGCCCTCGCCGCCATGGCCGCGCTCGTGCTCGTGCAGTTCCGCTCCCCGGTCGCCGTCGTCCTCTCGCTGGTCCCCGTCGCGTTTGGCGGGATCTGGCTCCTCGGTTTCATGGGCTGGTTCGGCATCCCTTTCAATCCCGCCAACATCATGACGCTGCCCCTCGTGGTCGGTATCGGCGTCACCTACGGCGTCCATATCCTCACGCGCTTCGCCGAGGAACAGGACCCGGCGATCCTCGCCAAAAGCACCGGCAAGGCGGTGCTCGTCTCGGGCCTGACCACGGTGGCGGGCTTCGGCTCCCTGGTCCTCGCCAAGCACCAAGGCATCGTCAGTCTCGGGTTCGTCATGGCGGTCGGCATCACCACCGCCAGCATCGCCGGCCTGGTCACCCTCCCCGCCCTGTTGGTGGTGTTTCGGCGTTATGCACCCGCCTTTCGCGTGCAGAAAAAAACCCAGCGACACTAATGCACCAGTGTCGCTGGGCCGGGAGGAACTGAGGTCTTGGAAACCTCAGCGCACCCCCTGTAAGCCAGCCGTCTTTGATCCGTCAATGCCTTTAATGAGAACCAACCGAATTAACGCCCAAATCGGGTCTCTTTTGTGAAACGATAACGATCAAGCCACTCCGTACCACGGGTCGTCATGCCTGCTTCCTTCGCCGAATCTCTTCAGCGTCGTCTCACGCACCACGCCGCCCACCATCTCCGGCGCGAACTGCTCCCGGTCGCGTCGCTCGTGGGTCCCCGGCTCCAAACGACGTCCCGATCCCTGATTCAGTTCGCCTCGAACGACGACCTCGGCCTCGCACGCCACCCGCAACTCATCGAGGCCGCCCGCACCGCCACCCTCGCCTTCGGCACCGGCTCAACCGCCTCCCGTCTCATTTGTGGTTCGCTCGCACCGCACCACGCCCTCGAGGCCGGTCTCGCGCAACTCAAGCGCTCCCCGGCTGCCCTGACCTTCAGCTCCGGCTATGCAACCGCCCTTGGGACGATCCCCGCGCTGGTGGGCGCCGGCGACACGGTGGTGCTCGATCGCCTGGCACACGCGAGTCTCGTCGATGGCGCCCGTCTCAGCGGCGCTCAACTCCGCGTCTTTCGGCACAATGACCCCGCTGACCTGCGCCGGGTCCTGCAGTCGGAAATCCAGCGCCGCCAGCGCCGCCAGCGCACCGAAACGACCTCACCACCGTCCGATCATCCTCCAGCCACGCTCGTGATCACCGAGTCGGTGTTTTCCATGGACGGCGATGTCGCGCCGCTGGTCGACCTGGCCGACGCGAAAGACGAGTTCGGGGCGTGGCTGATGGTGGACGAGGCCCATGCCACCGGTGTGCTCGGCGCGACGCGCGCGGGCTGGATCGAAGCGCTGGGCGTGGGGGAGCGGGTCGAGGTCATCCTCGGAACTCTCGGCAAGGCCCTGGGTGCGGCGGGCGGCTTCGTCGCCGGCTCGCAGGAACTCCACGATCTTCTCGTCCATGATGCGCGAAGCTTCCTGTTCTCGACGGCACCACCGCCGGCCCAATCCGCCGCCGCCCTCGCCGCGCTCGAGATTCTGTCGTCCCAAGAAGGTGCGCACCGCCATGCGCGTCTCTGGGACAACGTGCGCAGTCTGCACGCGGGTCTGATCGCACTGGGTTGGGAACTGCCCCCTGCCTCATCGCCGATCCTGCCGCTGCCCGTCGGCGATGAGGCGGAGGCGTCGCGCGTCTCCCTGGCGCTGCGCGAGGCGGGGTTTTTCGTCCCGGCCATCCGGTTTCCCACCGTGCCCCGCGGCCGCGCGCGTCTTCGCGTCACGGTCTCGGCGGAACACCAACCGGACCAGATCGACGCCTTCCTTGCCGCGCTCGGAAGGGTCCGTGCCGCGTTCCCACCGTCGTGACCCGGCCAACTGGGAGACCTTCCATGCATCCCGTCGCGCGCCTCGACCAACGCTACGTCTGGCATCCGTTCACGCAGATGCGCGACTGGCTGCGGACCGAGCCCATCATCCTCGTCTCCGGTCGCGGCGCCGTGTTGCGCGACGTACGCGGTCGCGAGTACCTCGACGCCAACGCGTCCATCTGGACCAACCTCCATGGGCACGGCCACCCACGACTCGATGCCGCGATCCGGCAGCAGTTGCGTCGTGTCGCGCACACGTCGGCGTTGGGCTTCGCCAATGAACCCGCCGCGCGGCTCGCCGCCGAACTGGTGCGCACGGCGCAATCATCACGTGCCAACCGCTTCCCGGGCCAACCCGCCCTGCGCAAGGTCTTCTATTCCGACGACGGCTCCACCGCGCTCGAGGTCGCGCTCAAGCTGGCCTACGAGTACGCGCGCCGCGTGCGCGGCTTGAAACACCCGCGGTTCCTTTCCCTGGCAGGCGCGTATCACGGCGACACCGTGGGCGCCGTTTCCCTGGGGCACATCGACCTTTTCCACGCCGCCTATTCCAAGCTGCTTTTCCAGGCCGGGGCGGTGATGTCGCCCTACTGCTACCGCTGCCCCTTCAATCGCGCGCGGCCCGAACGCGCCGACGCGCGCACCTATCGCCAATGCGGCTGGGAATGCGTGGGAAAGGTGGAGCAGACCTTCGACCGCGCCGCGCAACGCCGCCAACCCATCGCCGCCTTCGCCGTCGAACCGCGCGTGCAGGGCGCCGCCGGGATCGTCGCGCATCCCGATGGGTGGTTGCGCCGTACCGCAGAGATCGCGCGGGGCCATGGCGCCCTGCTCATCGCCGACGAAGTCATGACCGGGTTCGGCCGCACCGGCGGCGCGTCCCTATTCGCCTCCCATGCCGAGGAGGTGCAACCCGACCTGCTCTGCGTCGCCAAGGGTCTCACCGGCGGCTACCTGCCCATGGCCGCCACGCTGACGACGCAGGCGATCTTCGACGCCTTCCTCGGCGAGTATCACGAGTTCAAAACGTTCTTCCACGGACACAGCTTCACCGGCAATCCGTTGGGCGCCGCGGTCGCGCGCGCGAGTCTCGCGGAACTGAAGCGCAAGGAAGTCGTCGCCCACCGACAAAAGCTCGAGCGCCACCTCTCCACCGAACTCGCGCGGCTCTGGTCGCATCAACAAGTCGGTGATATCCGGCAGTCCGGCCTCGTCGTGGGCATCGAGCTGGTGAAGGACTGGACCACCCGCCAGCCCTTCGCGCTGGAAGAGCGGGCCGGCATGCGCGTGTGCGAAGCCATGGCGCGGCGCGGCGTGCTGACGCGCCCCATCGGCAACGTGATCGTGCTCATGCCGCCGTACTGCACCACCCTGCGGCAGGCTTCGCGCATGGTGAGCGCGCTCAGCGAGAGCCTCGACGAAGTGCTGCCGCCGCGACCTCCCCGTCCGTAGTCGTGGCCGCCCAGGCCACGCCAAACTGCTTCGGCGACCCCGTTCCCCGATGCCCTTCGCGCGCGAGCTGTACGCTCATCGTAGCCGTCGCCGTCCAGGCGACGCTCGCCTGCTTCGGCGACCCCAGTCTCAAAAGCCAGCCAGCGCAGCCTGACGGCCGCGGCTACAACGCATCCCGGCCCGAATCCTCCTTCCCACCACCTCGTACTCCACCGCGTTGCGGTTGCGATTGGGAGGATCGAATGACCCGGTTCCCGGGGTGGGCCTCTAGCCAACCCCGGGGCTGTGCATGGAATCCCGTTGGGATTCTCGGACCAAGGCTCCGACTCGCCGGACGGAGCCGGCGAGCCACCATGCTTGCTTCGCGATTCAGAATCGTCCCCAAACCACATTCTTCAACTCGCCCCTCGCCCCTCGCGCCTCACCGCTCGCCCCCGACATCCCTGTCCCAATTGCCCGACCGGCGGCGATGAGGGAGTGTCGCGCCTGAAGCGCGGCCTCTCTCCCACCATGACCGACTGGGAACTCATCGAGCGCTATGCTGCGCACCGCGACGACCGGGCCTTCACCGAACTCGTGCGCCGCCACCTTGGTTTCGTGCACGCCTGCGCGCGCCGCCAGGTCGGACCCGTCCACGCCGACGACGTTGCGCAATCGGTGTTCCTCGTGCTGGCCAGGAAGGCGGCGACGTTGCGCGCGAACGTGGTGCTCTCGTCCTGGTTGTTCCGCACGACGGGCTTCGTCGTCGCCCAATGGAAACGCGAGGAGGCCCGACGACGCCGACGTGAACACGAAGCCGTCGCCATGGACTACCTCCCTGATTCTTCGACGCCCGCGCCCATTCCCAGCGGATCCCTTTCTGCCACCACCGACCACCGTCTCGACGAAGCCCTCGCACGCCTTTCGGAGTCGGATCGTCGCTATCTGCTCACGCGCTACGTCGAAGGCCAGGACTTCCCGGACATCGCCACGCGCTTCGGAGTCTCGGAACCGGCCGCGCGCAAACGCGTCACGCGCGCCGTCGAACGCCTCCGTACCGACCTCCTCCGCCAGGGTGTCACCACCTCGACCATCGCCCTCGCCGCCCTCCTCGGCGAACCACGCGCCCAGGCACTGCCTGCCGCGCTCACCGAACGGATCGCCACCGTCCTCACGCAACCCGCTTCGCCGTCCATCATCCGCATCGCCGAGCAGGCCCTGCGCGATTGGACCCTCCACGCCTGGCGACAGGCAGCTCGCTTCCTCGCCATCACCGGTGCCGCCGCCTTGCTCCTGGTGACCAGCGGTTCGTGGGTTCTCAGCGATCGCCGCGACTCGACCTCTTCCCCCGCCAGCGCCGTGGCTGCCCCCGTCCCCGGCACTTCGCTCCTCGCCGGCATGCGCGCGCGCCGCGAAGCCGCCGTTAACTCGACCATCCGCGGTCCCGGACTCGCCCTCACAGCCGTGGCCGCCGAATCGGGCGATCCAATCTCTTCCACCCGCTTCGAGGTGACGCGTCTCGCTCAAGCTGGAATCGCCAGGGTTGAGTCCTTCACCTCCGACGACCACGGACGAGTCTGGATCCCGGTCCCAACGCCCGACTTCGACCAACTCAAGGTCCATGTCTCGGCCGCGGGATTCACCACGGTGACGCTCGACTGGCTTCCGCACGAGTTCGCCTCCGACCCGCTGCCCTACCAGGTGGGACTCCGGCCGGGGCAATCGTTCTCCGGGCGTGTCGTCGACGCGCGACGAGTTCCGATCGAAGGGGTAAAGATCGTTCTGAGCTATGCCTCGGGATTCGAAGAAGGCCGACGGGAGGAAGCGGGCAGTTCGGTCCGGCTGGAGACGGATGCCGCCGGAACCTTCGCCACCGACCAGATTCCGATCCTAACAACACCTAACGACGATCCGTCCTTCGACCGGTTCCGCGGGACTGAACTCCCTCTCGGCATCATGATCCGTCATCCCGACTACCGTCCTCGCTATTTCCCATTGAGCGCTGCTGCGATCGCCGAGCAGCCAGTGGTCCTTGTGCTCCGGCCAGGCGCGACCTTACGCGGAAAGGTGACCGGACTCGACGGCCAGCCCATCAGCGGTGCGCGCGTTCAACTCTCGAACGATCCCGCCGCGGAGGACATCGCAACCTCGGGCGAGGATGGACGTTTTCTCCTCAACCAAGTGCCTGCGTCGGACCTCATGTTCCTGGTCTCGGCTCCCGGCCGTCTTCCGTACCACGGATTCATCCCGTCGGCCGAAGAAGAAGCCTCACAAGACCGGATGCGCGCGGACGCCAAGGCTCGTGGCTTTATCGTGCCACCCGACTTCTCGCCGACCTCGGGATCGCATCGACGGCACTGGGTGGAGGCGACCGAAGGCGGCCCCGCAGCGGGATTCGAAGTCGAGGTGACCCTTCACCCGTTGCCGCAGGGAACTTCACCCCCTGAACCTCTGTCTTCCGACGAGACGGACCGGGAAGCCGTCCGCATCGTCGGACGCGTGATCGACGCGGAAACCAGCGACCCGATCCCGCGATTCAAGGTCTCCAAACTCCTCCGTAATCCCGATCGCATTTCCTTTCTCGGTGAAGGACGCGACGGCCACTTCGACTGGACACTGCCCCGCCACCGTCTGGCCGGGGCGACACTCCAAGCCTCAGCCGACGGCTATATGCCAATCAGCGCCATGGAGCCACCGTCCAATCCGGAGGCTTCCGAGTGGCACCTCCAGTTCCGACTGAGCACAACGACCGAAATCAGCGGCTGGATTGAACTTCCCGACGGACGTCCCGCCGTCGGCGCCTGGGTGATCACAGTCGACGAGTCGATGCCCGTTCCATCGGAGTACTCCCTCGAGTCCGGCAAGCTTCCGCGCGGGACCCATCACGCCATCGCGAATGAGCTCGGACGTTTTCTGGTACGCCGCACGTCCACCAGCCGTGCCCTCGTGGCGCTCCACGCGGAGGGCTGCGTCCGACTGCCGCTTCAACACGGCACCAACACGGTCGTGCGCCTCGAACCCAGGGCGGTGGTGGAAGGCCGGCTCGAGTCCGGGGGTGCGCCCTGCGCAGACGAGGAAGTGCGCCTTGCTCCCAAGCCTTCATCGAAAGGGATGTTCGAGTTTCAATCCGTCGTACGCACCGACAGCCAGGGTCGGTTCAAGTTCAACCGCGTTCCGCCGGGCGAACACACCGTGTTCGCCCGGGACGCCCGCTCGACGGTTCGCGTCTTCAACGGCCGCTCCGCGCCGGTCCAACTGACGCGCGGCGGCTCGGAGTCAGCGCATCGATGAGTCTGAAGCCAAAGAGGCGCGGAAGAGACTCGGAGTTAGGAGAAGCGCCGCCGGCGCCATCCTGGTGGGTCGCGAGCTCTGTCTCGCGATTCGGCATCCGCACGGATGCCGACCTCGCACGGGCCCGTATCCTCCTTCGCACCACCTCGTTCTCCACCGCGTTGCGGTTGCGATTGGGAGGATCGAATGACCCGGTTCCCGGGGTAGGCCTCCGGCCAACCCCGGGCTGTGGATGGAATCCCGTTGGGATTCTCGAAGCGCGGCTCCAACTCGCCGGACGGAGCCGGCGAGCCACCATGCTTGCTTCGCGATTCAGAATCCTCTCCCAGCCACTTTCTTCAACTCACCCCTCACCCCGCCCCGCCTCACGCCGGCGGCGGCACGCGGCGCTGGAACGGGCGCACGTCCACGGCCTCCATGCCCGCCGCCCGGATCGCCTGCAAGCCGAGGTCGGTGTCCTCATAGGCGCGGCACAGGCCGGGTTCCACGCCCAACTGGCGGGCCGCCTCGAGGAAAATGTCCGGCGCCGGCTTTTGCCGCACCACGTCCTCGCTGG
>CAZYJB010000011.1:0-16791 GCA_964647675.1 uncultured Verrucomicrobiota bacterium
GTCTGGGTGGCCTCGAGCTCCAGCCTGATCTGGATGCGATTGGTCACGCTGTCGTAGGCCACCTGCTCGCCATGGAGGCGTTCCGTGACCTGCACCAGGTGGAGCGCGTAGGGCGTCGCGATCACACGGCTGATCTCGTTCGTCTTCAGCGTCGACACTGCCGCCTCCAGCTCCTGCACCATGCGGCCCACTGGGAATACATATTCCCCGGAGCGCTCGCGTCCCCCGGGATCGTCGGAGTACTCCCTCGCCAGTGCCGCGATTTCCTCGCCCTTTTCCAGGCGTTCGCGCAAACGGTCGGCCAGCTTGCGCTTCTCCGCCTTCTCGCCCTCCGGCAGGTCGACGCCGGAGGTGTTCTTCAGGGTCAGAACCACCTGGCGCAGCTTGATGCGTTCGGGCTGGCGGAACTCGGCCGGGTTTTGGTCGTAGAAGGCCCTTACCTTGTCCGGCGTGATACCCAGCTTCGGCCGCAGCTCGCGATCCAGGACCTCCTCGCAGACCGCGCGTTCCTCGAGCTGCTTGCGGAAGTTCTCGGGGGTCAGACCCGAGGCTCGGATCTGCGCTTCGAAACGCGCCTCGGTGCGGGCCTTGGCCTTCTGCTCGTCGATCAGCTTGGTCACCTTCTCCACCGCGCGCTTGCGGTCGTCTTCCGAGGCGCGTGCCAAGAGGATCTGCGTGAGCACAAGCTTCTCGACCAACTGCCGCTCGATGGTGGTGCGCTGGGCCTCGGCCATCGATCGCCCCTGGGCGGCCAGCGTGGCGCGAAGGTTGATGAACGCCTCGTCGAGCTGCTCCTGCGTCACCTCGACGCCCTTGCCCTTGGCCAGGACCGTCGCCGACCAGCCGGTCGTTGTGCCTCCCCAGGCGCCCAGCGCGACCGCCACCACCATCGCTGCGACGCGAAGCAGGCCGGCCGATCGGCCGCTCGAAACGAAGATTCGCAGGGGTGTGTTCACAATGGGTCGAGGTCCGTGGGACGCGCTCAAAGTCGGACCACCCGGATCTCGGTGATGTCCGGATCACCGTGCAGCTCGGCCAGCGCGGCCTCGGACGGCACGCTGTCGAGATTCAACACCGTCAAAGCCTGTCCGCCGGCGTGATCCCGGCTCAGCGTCATGCTCGCGATGTTGACCTGGTGGCGACCCAGCAAGGTGCCCAGGTACCCCACGATGCCCGGCCGGTCCTTGTTGCGGATGAGCAGGAGGACGCCGCTGATGGGGATTTCGGTCGGTGTGCTGAACAACCTCACGATGCGCGGATTGTCTGGCGATCCGAAGAACGTTCCGCCCGCCGCGACCTTCTCCGCGCCCGAATGGACGGCGACGTGCAGCCACTCGTTGAAAGTCACCGGTTCGTCCGACCTCTTTTCGTCCACCACCAGACCGCGATTGCGCGCGATGGCCCGCACGTTCACCGAATTCAAATCCTTGCCCACGCTGGGTTCGAGCAGGCCGCGCAGGATGGCCCGGGTCACGGGATCGGTGGCCGGCAATTCGCGCGCCTTTCCGCCGTAGGTGATCTGGACGCGGTCGAGCTGCTTGGGTGCCAACTGACCCAGGAGCTTGCCCAACTTCTCGCCGAGGAGCAGATACGGACGCAGGTGCGCGTAGGTCTTGGCATCCAGGGCCGGCAGGTTCACGGCATTGCGCACCTCGCCGGAAAGCAGGAACGCGGTGATGGCCTCGGCCACCTCGATGCCGACGTTTTCCTGCGCCTCCTCCGTACTGGCGCCGAGGTGCGGCGTCATGATGACCTGGGGCAACGCGCGCAACGCGGATTCGACGGGCAGCGGCTCGGTCTCGAACACGTCGAGCGCCGCGCCTCCCACCTGGCCGCTCTGGACGGCTGCGACGAGGTCGTCCTCCTGGATGATCCCGCCGCGAGCGCAGTTCAGAAGCCGCACGCCCTTCTTCATCTTCGCCATGGTGGCGGCGTTGATCATGGCCCGGGTCTCGTCGGTCGCGGGCATGTGCACCGTGATGAAATCGCTCTGCGTGAAAACGTCGTCCAAGGTCGCGAGCTCGACGTCCAGGGCCTGCGCTCGTGCCTGGGACAAATAGGGATCGTAACCGAGCACCCGCATGCCGAAGGCCCTTGCGCGTCGCGCGACCTCGCTGCCGATGCGCCCCATGCCCAGCACGCCGAGCGCCTTGCCGTTCAATTCGGAGCCGGAGAACGCCTTGCGATTCCATTCCCCGGACTTCATGGAACCGTGCGCCTGCGGAATTTTTCGCGCCAGCGAGAGCATCATGGCGAAGGTCAGCTCCGCCGTGGAAATGGTATTGCCCGCCGGCGTGTTCATGACGACCACGCCCCGCGCGGTGGCCGCTTCGACGTCCACGTTGTCGACCCCGACTCCCGCTCGTCCCACCACACGCAGCTTCGGGGCGGCGTCGATCACCGCCTTGCTGATCTTGGTCTCGGACCTGACCACCAGGGCCACCGCATCTGCCACGCGCGGCAGCAATTCAGCCTCGGGCAGCTTCTTGCCGATGACCTCCACCGTGAACTCGGACTGTTGCTGCAGCAGGGCGATTCCCTTGGGCGATACAGGATCGCAGACCACAATCTTCATAAATCTAAATGGCCGGCCACTGTACGGGAGCTGACGGAAGCCGGTCAAACGGGGACCTTGCTCTCTTCCGCGTCCGCTTTTCCCGCGGGCTGCTAGCCTTTGACAGCACCGGCATCCATTGCCACGCTGCGCCGAGCCTTGGAGCGCCTTCCCACCGCGCCGCGAGGGGCCGGTGCCCGCTCCCGAATCGTTCGCGCCGATGAAAGCCTTTCTCGTCAACCTCCTGGTCGTCTTCTCCCTCACCCTGTGCGGCTTCAATGCCTACCAGTGGTATCGCGAAGCCAAACTCCATGGCCGAATGGAAGCCCTCGGTCGCGACCTCTTCCAAAAGTCCTCCGACATTCAGAACCTCCAATCGACCCTTCAGCAGAACCAGGACGAGATCCGGCGCCTCGACAGCTTCACCGAGAATTTTCGCGGCTTGATCCGAAGCAATCGTCTCGAAATCAGCCGTTTGGAGTCCGAATCGGAGAAGATTCGCACCGAGCACCGCCTCGCCACCAACCGTCTCGCTCAGGCGGACCAGTACCGGGAGGCCTTCGAGAAGGCCAACGAGAATCTCAAAAAGCAGAACGAAATCATCCAGACGCAGAACGCGAAGATGCTCGAGATCGTCGGCGATCGTAATGAATGGGTCGGTCGCTACAACAAGCTCGCCACCGATTACAAATCGCTGGGGGACGACTACACCAAGGTCCTCGGCCTCTACACCAACCTCGTCGCTCAGGTTCAGGCGGCCAACGCCAAGAACTGATCGCGTACTGTTCCGTCGAATGATGGGACACCGCTTCTTCCCGGCCGCCCCCCCTTCTCCCCCCCTCTCCCGCGCATGCTCTCCCCGGCTGAACCGCGCCGCGCCGAACTGGCTCTCTCCGTCGAATCGGCGGTCGCTCAGTGCCCGATCCTCGACATTCATACCCACCTCTACGACCCCGCTTTCGGACCCCTGCTGCTCTGGGGTATCGACGATCTGCTGGTCTATCACTACCTCGTCGCGGAGGCGTTCCGGTACCTCGATCTGCCCTACGACGCGTTCTGGCGTCTTTCCAAGGCGCAGCAAGCCGAGCTCGTGTGGAAGGCCCTGTTCGTCGATCGTTCGCCGGTCTCCGAAGCTGCCCGCGGGGTAGTCACCATCCTGTGCCGGTTGGGTCTCGATCCCCGCCGCAACGATCTGACCTCGCTCCGCGCCTGGTTTGCCGCTTGGAAACCCGCGGACTTTGTCTCGCGCTGTCTCGATCTCGCGCGAGTTCGTGCGGTTTGCATGACTAATTCTCCGTTCGACGACGTGGAACGCCCGGTTTGGGAGCGCGGGTTCGGTCGGGACCCTCGGTTCCAGACCGCGCTTCGCATCGACCCGCTGCTGGTGGCGTGGCCGGACGCGGCCAAGCTGCTTCTTTCCTCCGGGTATCTCGCCTCGGCCAACTTGGATCAGACCGCCTTCGACGGCGCGCGCCGCTTTCTCTGGGATTGGTCGCGCCGCCTGGGAGCGCGATACGTCATGGTTTCCCTGCCGCCGTCGTTCGCATATCCGGACGACTCCTTGACCGCGCGCCTCATCGACAACGTGGTGCTGCCGTTCTGCCGGGAGTCGGGCCTCCCCTTCGCCCTCATGCTGGGCGTGAAGCGCGCCGTCAACCCCGCGCTCCTGCTGGCCGGCGACGGGGTGGGTCGCAGCGATCTGTCCGCTCTCCAGAACCTTTGCGCCGCGCATCCTGATGTTCGGTTCCTCGCCACCGTTCTTTCGCTTGAAAACCAGCAGGAACTTTGCGTTGTCGCGCGCAAATTCCGTAATCTTCACGTCTTCGGCTGCTGGTGGTTCACCAACATCCCTGGGATCATCGACGAGATGACGCGGATGCGGCTGGAACTGCTCGGACTCAGCTTTACCCCCCAGCATTCGGATGCGCGCGTCCTCGATCAGGTCATCTACAAGTGGGATCACAGCCGTCGTCTGATCGCCCGGGTACTCACGGAGAAGTACCTCGATCTGGCCGACTCCGGCTGGTGGCCTTCGCGCGAGGAGATTGAGCGCGACGTGCACGAGCTCTTCGGCGGCGCCTTCGAGCGATTCTGTGGCTCCCCTCCCTGAACGCGCCAGCCCGTCGGGGGCTCTTCGACCGATGCCCTTCCCGCGTGCTCCTTTCCCGGTCTACGCCGACTACAACGCCACCACGCCCCTGGACGAGGCGGTGCGCGAGGTGGTGACCGAGGCCATGTCTGGGCCCTGGGCGAACCCCTCCAGTGTTCATCGCCTCGGCCGGGCGGCGCGCGCTGTTCTGGACGATGCGCGCGACCGCGTCGCCGCGTTGTGGCAGTGCAAACCCAGTGAAGTGATCTTCACCGCAGGTGGCACCGAGGCGAACAACCTCGCCGTCCTGGGCACCGCGCGCGCGCGCGCTTTCGTTGGGGCGGGCCGCCACCTCGTCTGCTCCCCCACCGAACATCACGCCGTGCTGCATGCGCATGAGTATCTCGCCCGGCATGAGGGCTTCTCGCTCTCCTTGCTTCCCGTCGATGGCTTCGGCCGGGTCGATCCCGATCGCGTCGCCGATACCCTTCGGCCCGATACCGCGCTCGTTTCGGTCATGGCCGCCAACAACGAAACCGGACAGATTCAACCTTTCCAGGAGATTGGGCGCCTCTGCCGTTCCCGCGGCATCCCGTTCCATACCGACGCCGTCCAGTACTTCGGCAAGGTGCCGGTGCCGTCGATCGCTTCGTTCGAAGCCGACCTGGTGACCGCGTGCGCGCACAAGATCCACGGACCGAAAGGCGCCGGTGTTGTGTTCTCCAAATCACCGCTTCTCCCCGTCCCGACCCTGCTTGGCGGGGCTCACGAGAATGAGCGCCGCGCAGGCACCGAGAACCTCCCCGCGATCCTCGGCCTGGTTTCAGCCCTGGAACGCTTCACTCGGGTCCCGGTTTTTCCCGACTCCCAACTGAAGCCTTGGCGCCAACGCCTTGTTGCGGCGCTGCGCTCCCTCGAGCGAGTCGCGCTGGTGCCCATTTCAGGTGAAAGTCTGTCCAATACGACCTCCTTCATCGTTCACGGAGCAGATAGTATCGCCCTTTTGGCTGCTTTGGACTTGGAAGGGGTCTGCGCCTCATCCGGTTCCGCCTGTTCCGCCGGATCCCTGACGCCTTCCCACGTCCTCCTTGCCATGGGGCTCGATCCGGATCACGCGCGCGGCCTCGTCCGGCTCTCTCTGGGCCGCGAAACGACCGCGGCGGAAATCGACCGAATTCTGGATGTCATCCCCCGGGTGATCGAACAGGTCGCTTCGGCCCACCAATAACCATGGGAGTAAACCGGGGCCTGGCAGGTCCTGGGGTCGGTTCTCCCCAACATTGCCCTCTTGCCGGACCTCGTTCCCACGGTTGTACCCACCCCGGGACCTTGGAATCGCCAAGGCGGGCATACCCCAATAGACAGTTGTTGAGCTTGTTCACAGCCCTTAATATGGGGCTTTCCATATTGAATGGATCCATTTATTAAGCCGTCGATGAAACTCACGATCGGCAAAGAGCAGATCCTCCAGGGACTGCAAGCCGTGCAGAACGTTGTCGGATCCCGGACAACACTGCCGATCCTGTCCAATGTTCTGCTCCGTGCGACCCCAGGACGCCTCGAACTGACCGCCACGGATCTCGATGTCACGGTCACCTGCGCCGTGGAAGCCAAGGTCAAAACAGCCGGCAGCACGACGATCCCGGTCAAGAAGCTCTTTGGCATCTGCCGCGAGCTGGGACACATGGAGATCGATCTGGAGACGGACGAGAAGAATTTCAGCACGCTTTCCGCAGGAAACTCCTACTACCGCATCAACGGGCTGGCGGCGGACGATTTCCCTCCCCTGCCCCAGTTTCCGGACAAGAAGCACGTCACGCTGCCCCAGGAGAAGCTGCGCGCCATGCTGCGCAAGACGTCATTCGCCATCTCCAGCGACGAAAGCCGCTATGTGCTGAACGGCATCTTCCACAGTCTGAAGAATCACAAGCTGACCTTGGTAGCCACCGACGGTCGGCGGTTGTCGCTGGTGGAGGAGGAAGTCGACGTTCAACCCGAGAGCGAGGGTGACTTTATCGTTCCAACCAAGGCGATCAACGAGCTGAACCGGCTTTTGCAGCCGGCTGGGGAGGTGTCGATCCTCTACACCGAAAACCAAGTCGGCTTCAGCCTGAAGAGCGAGAAAGCGCCCGCCGTCCAGATCGTCTCCAAGCTGGTGGAGGGCAATTACCCGAATTACCGGCAGGTCATCCCCACCGAGTTCAAGGAGCGGGTTTCGTTGGTGCGGGAGGAGTTGCTGCAGGCCTTGCGACGGGCGGAGATCATGACCAGCGACAAGTCGAACTCGGTCAAACTCGCCTTCACCCGCAACAACCTTTCGATCACGGCCAACACACCCGAAGTAGGCGAGGCGCGCGAGAGTCTGGCGATCAACTACAAGGGCACCGACGTCGCCATCGCTTTCAATCCGGTCTACATGATGGACCCGCTCAAGTCGCTCGAGGCCGACGAGGTCTACCTCGAATTGAGCGATGAGCTCAGCCCGGGAGTGCTCAAGACCAACACGCCGTTCCTGTACGTCATCATGCCGATGCGCATGGCGTAAGCGGCCGTTGCGCGGAACACCCAGTCCCCGCCGTCATACCATGGCGGAACGGGGAGGCGTCGGCTCCGCCGCTGAGGCCTTCTTGCGGATGAATCCCACGAGGTGGATTCCGAACTGCACGACGAGCCCCAACCCGACGATCACGCACGCGAAATAGGGGGTCAGCCACGCCGGATTCCGGACAACTTGCAGGATGGTGACCTGTTCATCGCGCGGATCGAAGCTGGCTTGGTAGAATGTAAGTCCCTGGTAGCGAAGGGGATTGTTCATGTAGATCTTCACCTGCCGATCTTCGCCCGTGGTGGCGTTGCGGAGTTGGACGTCGCTCGAGAAATTCTTGGGGATCTCGGTGCCTTGGTATTTATCGTGCCGAAAGTCGAGGAGGGTCAGGCTGAAATCCTTGTAGTACCGCCGCAAACGCAGACTGAGCTCGTAAGTGCGGTCCTTGACCTTGATGGCCTGGGGTCGCTCGATGAATTCCGTGAGCAGGTACGAGCCGAGCGAACCTTCCGGACCGAGAACGTCGATATACGCCGAGGGCACATCACGCATGTCCATGACCGTGACTTTGGGCAGCGGGATGGGAGCGAATCGGGTTCCCGGTCCTTCAGACGCCACGGGTGCGTTGGGGACAGCAGCGCGGTTGGTCAGGAAGGAGTTCGGATAATAGTGCGCCACCCGAAGCCGGAACGGCAGCTCCGCATGTTGAAGCTGGACGCCGGCCGCCAGCATCGAGTCGGGAAAAGCCACGACACGGTCCTTCTCCGGCGACGTCACGTCCGCCACCGCCAGCTCGCTGAGGCGGTCGGCTTCCGAGTAGCTTTTGGTCTGGCCCTCCGACAGACGCATCGCGCTCTCCCGGGCAACCAAGTCGGTCATCAGCTGGCCAACCAGCAGCAAGATCATGCCAACGTGCACGAGGAGGATGCCGGCCTTCTTGCGAGTGACCTGAAAGCGCGCGAGGTGCGCGGCAATCAGATTGACCAGGAGCAGCGAGCCCAGGAGGTAACCGCCGGGGAAAACCGGAACGAAGGGCGCCGAGAGGACATCGGCGGCGGTAGAGGGCGGGAGATAGACGTGCACCATCTGCAGCGTCTTTTTGACGGCGGCCGTCATGGCCGCGAGATCGACAAAAGCGCTTTGAAAAAAGCGGGCCTGGGAAAGGTACAATCCGAGGGGTTCCTGAGCCATGGTGCCGAGGAACACCAGGACCATGCTCAAGGTCAACAGGACGACCGTGAGCTTGAGGGACGCCAAGGGACGGAAAAGCCAGCGCATGGTATCAGGATCCTTTGGAATAGCGGGCGGATTGGACAAAGCGAACGAAGGCCGAACGCTGGGCTTCAACGACTTGGGGAGGCCCTAGGAGTTTGTAGAACCAACTGCGCCCGTCGCGGCGAACGATGACCACCACGACGCGGGACGCATCTCCGGATTCCGGACTGCTCCCCGTGTAGTCCACCAAAGTCGCCGCGCCGCCGAGCACGTCGATAGACTGGATACCCTTCTGGAGCTCCGCTTCGGATAGGCCGCCCAGACCCACTTGGCCGCGCCAGCGGTTGAGATTGTCCACCAAACCGCCGGTTTCACCCGGGAAGACGCTGACCGTGATGTCGGCGGAAGAGGAGCCAGGGCCGGGAGCGGTCCATTTGCGGTGAACCATCTGGGGCGCGGCGACCGAGGACCAAGCCGGGGGAACCTCCCATTCGGCGAGGGCGGGACCGGCGGGAGCAGCCCCAGGGCTGGCGGAGCCCGGAGCGCGGGAGGCAAGAACGGGCGCGGAAACAGGAGCCTCGCCGAACTCAACGGCCGCCAGAAACGATTTGAGGCTGGCCTTGGAGGCTTCCACCACCGCGGTGGGACCGCCGAGTTTGAAGAACCAGGTGAAGCCACCCTTGCGAAGGGCGGCGACCAGGATCTGGTTCCCCGAAGCCGAGGCGTCGGCGGGCGACGCGCCGACGATGCTGAAGAGGCGAACCGATTCCGCGCCAATTTGCGTTTCTTCGGTATGGCGGCTGAGTTCGCCTTCCGGGATGGGATCGAGGCCTAGCTGACCGCGCCAGAGATTCACCAGATCGAGGTCAGAACCGCCGGTGCCAGGAAGGGGAATAACCGCCAGTTCAGCCGGCGAGCCTTCTGGTGAGGGGAGAGAGAAATTAGCGACGCGCATGCCGGAGGCGCCTTTATCCACCCAACCCTCCGGCAGGGATTTCCAGGTGAGCGACGGCCGGGCGGGCATGGCTTCGGGGACCGATCCCATGGAGGCAGAACCCCGGGCATGGGAAGCCGGCGGGGGCGCGGCGTCCTTCGGAGCATCGTAAACCACGACCCTATCGCGATGGCAGCCGGCGGCGGCGGCGATCAGGGAAACAAAAGCCAGGCGGGCGACCGCCGGGACGAGATCGAGGGCGCGGAAAAGGGCCCGTGCAAGGGAAGGGGGGCGTATCATGGCGATCGGCGGGCGCATCTCGGAATGGAACAAGCGGGAGGAGGCTAGCGGCAAAGGGGACGGGAAGCAAAGGCGAGCGTTGGCCGGCAGAAGGACGGAGCGGGCAGGCATTTCGATGAATAATAAACGCAATGAATAGTTGTAATGTAGTTTTGCTAATGAAAAAGACAAAAGGGAGGGAAGTCGGACGGAGGATGGCGGATCGACCGGAAGGAAGGCTCATCCGGCGTGGGATGACGGAGCTGTTCCACGTGGAACAGTGGAGCCGGTCGGTGCCCTGTCGAGGTCGTGTCACAACGCCAGGATGCAAAGCTCCCGGGCAGGTAGGGGTCGGTATTTCAACAAGAACGCCGAGTCAAGCGTAGGCGCTGGGACCCACTCAGGGAGGCAGTGGTGAGAGCGTTGGGGAACGGGACCAGCGAGTCGTCCGAGGCAGGGGATGGCGAGCCTGGTCGGATTCCCGAAGCCGTCCGGGATGCGCGCCGGCTGGGACCGGAGCGCCGGGATCCGAGCGAGGCCCGAAAAGGGAAAGGAGGGCCAAACCAACCTAGGCTTCCGGCGCCCCGCCGGATCGCTTGAGCCAGACCATGAGGATGCTGATGTCGCTGGGGTTCACCCCGGAAATGCGGCTGGCCTGGCCGATGGAGGTGGGACGGACCTGAGCCAGCTTCAGGCGGGCCTCGCGCCGGAGGCTGGGGACCGCGTCATAGTTAAAATCGGGCGGGATCCGTTTGGATTCCATCGATCGAAACCGACCGACCTCCTGCTCCTCGCGCTGGATGTACCCCTGGTACTTCAGTGAGATCTCCACTTGGGACCGAACCTCAGGGGAGACGTCCAAAGGAGCCGACGGGAGATCGCGGTAAGTCATCTCCGGACGCCGAAGGATCTGGGCGAGAGGGACGCCTTCGACCCGCGTGGACTCAAGGCGGCGGATCTCCGCCTCCATCGCCCCTTGAATGGCCTGCACCCTGGCAAGGCGGGAGGCGTCCACCAATCCAAGTTCGTGCGCCAGCGGCGTCAGCCGCAGCGCAGCGTTGTCCTGGCGCAACAGCAGACGGTATTCAGCCCGACTGGTGAACATGCGGTAAGGCTCGGCGGTACCCTTCGTCACGAGATCATCGATGAGAACCCCGATGTAGGCTTGGTCGCGTCCGAGGACCACCGGGTCTTTTCCAACGACCTTCCGGGCGGCATTGATGCCGGCCATCAAGCCTTGAGCGGCGGCCTCCTCGTAACCGGAGGTGCCGTTAATTTGTCCCGCCAGGAAGAGGTGGGAACAGACCTTCGTCTCAAGGCTGGGTCGAAGCTGGGTAGGCGGCGCGAAATCGTATTCCACTGCGTAGGCCGGGCGCAGGATATCGGCCTGCTCGCAGCCCACGATGGAGCGCACGAGGTCGATCTGCACCTCATAGGGAAGACTGGTCGAGAAACCGTTGACGTAGATCTCGTCCGTCCCGATGCCCTCCGGTTCCAGGAAGATCTGGTGCCGCTCCTTGTCGGCGAACCGCACGATTTTGTCCTCGATAGACGGGCAGTACCTCGGGCCGATCCCTTCGATCACCCCGGAGTACATGGGCGACCGATGCAGATTGGCGCGGATCAACTCGGCGGTGCGATCGGTGGTGAAGGTGATGTAGCAGGGCAGCTGACCGCCGATCTGGGCCAGGACGGAACCCGGGAGCGGGCGGAAACCGGAGGAGTTGGGAACCGCTGGAACTCCGGGGAAACGTTCCGAGGAAAAGTAGGCATCGTGCGGAAGAGGGAGGAGCCCGGGAAGTGCGGCGTGGGTACCTGCCGGCCCCTGCTGTTCCACGTGGAACAATTCGTCGTTCCAGAACGAGAACTTGGGGGGCGGATCATCCCCCGGCTGAATCTCAGTCCGCCCGAAATCGATGGAGCGCTTGAGCAGGCGGGGTGGGGTACCGGTCTTCAAGCGTCCGAGTTCGAGCCCCGCCTCGCGCAGGGAATCCGAAAGATTCAGGGACGCGCCCTCTCCGGCTCGACCGCCCTTCTGCTGGTTCGACCCGATATGCATGAGGCCGCGCAGGAAGGTACCCGTGGTAACGACGACGCAGGTGGCGTGGTAGGCAACATCCAGGGCGGTCGCGACGCCGTGGACCTGTCCGTCCCGAATGAGCAATTGCGTCGAGTGCGCCTGACGAACATCGAGAAGGGGCGTCCGTTCGCAGACCCATTTCATGCGGAACTGGTACGCCTTCTTGTCGCACTGGGCGCGGGGAGCCCAAACCGAGGGCCCTTTCTTGGTGTTCAGCATCCGGAACTGGATACCAGTAAGGTCCGTGTTGCGTCCCATCTCGCCGCCCAGCGCATCGATCTCACGAACGAGATGGCCCTTGGCCAGCCCGCCGATCGCGGGATTGCAGGACATCTGGCCGATGGTGTCGCAGTTGATGGTGAGCAACAGCGTGGTACATCCCATGCGGGAAGCGGCCAGAGCGGCCTCGATTCCGGCATGCCCGGCTCCCACCACAATCACGTCGTATGACTTTGGATGAACAAACATTCAGCCCCTCTGTTATAGGTGAAACCGGATGAGGAGGTCGAGATGCGAGGCGGGCAGGTAAGGCTCGCCGTCCCTGCCGAACCGCCCCATTCCGTTCACCCCATCCCATGTGCGGTGCCATCGGGACGCGGCGCTCCACCCAGCCAGCGGACATCGAGGCCGTGCGATGCGGGAAACGCGGGATCCGCAGGCGGGAAACTGATTATTACGATGCGTACTAGACAGATGAGTAAACAACAGACGATAGATCGCTTGCTTGCCGGCGGGGAGGGGCAGGTAGAGGGCGCGAGCAGAACCGCAAGTAGCGGCGGGAGATCGGGACACCGACGGCCGGGAGGGGCGAAGAGCGAGGAGGTCGAGGGACGGGATCGCGAAGGAGAGGCATGAAGGTGCCCCTTCCGCCGGCCGCCTATCGCAAGCGCGGCGGGGGTTCGCTGGCGCCCGAATCGGGAGGAGTCACCGAGAAGGAAACCCGCTGGATGCCCACGCGCCGGACCAGATCCAGCACGGCGAGCACTGCGCCATGCGAGGTGTCGCGGTCGCCGGAAACGAAGACCGGGACATTGGTACGCGATCCGAGGAAACGGTTGGACAACGCGAGGCCCAGCCCAGGGAGCGAGGTCCGCGCATCCCCGATGAAGATCTCGCCCTGCTTGTTGAGAGCGATGTTGAACACGTCCGCCTTGATATCCTTGTCGCCCGTGACCGCCGCGGGCGCGTCGACCTTCACGGCGTTCAGTTTGGACATGTTCAGGCTGACCATCATGAACGACGCGAGCAGGAAGAACATCACGTCGATCAGCGGGATGATCTCGATCCGGGAGTGCTTCCTGGGGACAGGGGATCCGAACCTCATGGGGAAAGGGGGAAGGGGACGCAGAGCCCGGTGAGGCAGAGAAGTGAGAGAGGCACCGCGTTCATTTCATTTCTTCGGGAGCGAGGGGGACAGATTGAAGGACACCTTGAGGATTCCCGCCCGCCGGCAGAGGTCGAGAACCGCGACGACCTGGCCGTGAGTGGCCTCCGGACTGCCCTTGATGAAGGCGGGCAGGTTGGTGTTCAGCGCGGATCGATTGGTGAGGTAGGCGAAGAGGTCAGGCTGGCTCTTGCGACTGCGCTCCGAGCCTTGCACCACGAAAACGTCTCCCAGGGGATCCACCTCGAGGTGGATCATGTCCGGTTTGCGGCCAGGCTGCGCCGCAGTCGGGGTCGGCAAATCCATCTTGAGCGCCTGGACCCGAATCATGGTGAGACTGACCATCATGAACGACGCCAGGAGGAAGAACATGATGTCAATCAGCGGGATGATCTCGAACCGAGCTCTCCGGTGGCGGACTGGGGAAGAGAGGCGCATGAGGTCGGAACGGGAAGCGCGAGGAAGGCCAGGTTCAGGAGGGATCGGAAGGCAAGGCGGAGCGGCGGAATTCCATGGTATCGAAGCCCTTCTGCTTGGAGGCATTGACCATGACCTCGATGTTGGTGGCGGCGGTCTCCAGCTCGAACTGGAGCCGCGCGAGCTTGGCGGTGAAGAGGTTGAAGGGGATGAGGGCGAGGATGGCGATGCCCAGGCCGGCGGCGGTGGCGATCAGGGCTTCTCCGATGCCGCCGGAAACCTTCTGCACCGCGAGCTCAGCGTCCCCGAGGCCGGTGAACGAATTAAAAATACCGGTCACGGTACCGAGGAGTCCAAGGAGAGGCGCGAGAGTGACGAGGGTATCCATGACCGTCAGGAAGCGACCGGCGCGTTGAAGTTCGACCCCCGCGGCGACCTGCAAAGCTCCCTGGAGCGAGGAGTGAACGTGGTTCATGCCGTGGTAGATCATGCGGATGACCGGATCCTCGGAGGCCTTGGCCAGCTCGGCGGCGGCGCGGAAATCGCCGTTATCGAGGGCGGCGAGCAGCCGCTCCAACCGCTCCGGATCGCGCTTCCGCGATTCGCGCCACCACCAGAAGGCTCGCTCACCGACCACCGCGACGGCGGTCAGGGCCGCGACAAGGATGGGCCACATGATCGGACCGCCTTTGATGAAGAGTTCGACGAGCGTGTAGGCGAACATAGGGAGCGTAGGGATCGGGGATGGGATCGAATCGGGCGGTGGTCGCAGGGAGGAGGGAGAAGAAGCGGGGAATCAGGGGGCGAACGTGATGGCGATACGGTAGTTCACCGCTTCGCCGGGTTGGGCGCGCCACTCCTTGCGGATGAAGTCACACACGTGACGGTCGAGGGCGGGGTATCCGGAGCTGCGGCCGACGTCGACTTTGAGGGGAAGTCCGTTGGTGGCGACGAAGATCAAGGCCTCCACCGTGCCCCCGATTCGATTGCGTTGAAACTCATCCGGGTAGTTGGGCGGGGGCTGCTTGCGGAACTCCTTGCCGCCAAATCGGATGGCTCTGAACTCAGGCTTGGGAGGAGCGACCGCTGGTGGCGGCGCCTTGGGGATAATCGCCGGGGGAGGTGGCACGCGGCTGGGGTCGTTCACCACCACGACGAAAGTCGAATCGATGGGATTCGCAAAGGCCACGTTTTCAGGACTCGCGACGAGGATGGGAGCAATCACCTGAGGAGGCGCCAGGTCGTCGAGCTCGGGCTCGAGCGAAGGCTCCTCGTTCGCAGAGGGAGGCGGAATCTCGTGGTCCGCGGGAGGCGGCAGTTCGACCGGAATCAAAGGGGTGGGAGGGGCGGGCTCACGCAGAACGAAGACCGGCTGACGGATGCCAAGGATCGCGACGATCACGAACATCAGGCAGACGGAATTTGCCCAGGCCAGTTTCCGGGAGTCGTCGCGATTCGCGCGGGGCAGGCAGTACAGAGCGAGATCCGAATGAAGCTGGTACTCGCGCGCAGAGCCGGTTGCAGAAGCAGGAGCGGGCGGGCTCATGGCGTGTCGGCTCCCGGAGCGACGAGGGATCCGACCGGAGGTCGCTCCGGCTTAAGGGACGAGGGACGATCGAGGGCGGGGAGAGCGACGGGGGCGGGGCTCCGGTCAGGGCCGGAGATCGGTCCACCCGCTGAAACGAGATCGCTCATGAAACCTGGGGGCACCGCAGATCTCAACGGCCCGCCACGCAGGCAAAACCTGCGACGGCCTATTCGGTGAGGCAACCTTCAATTTGTGATCGCGCCGCGGGCGTCGGTGCTGCGCACGAGCTGCTGAAGGTATTCAATGATCGGCTGGGCGCGGGCCGCGGCATTATTGGCCGTCTGGCCCGTGAACGACCGCATGTTCAGACGCACCGCGAACAACGGTTCGCCATTGCGGTCGGAGAGGGGAAAGACGGCGGAGGACGCCCGCGAAGCGGCCCGCGCGGTGGGCTGGCCCGATTTGAGGACTTCCGCTTCCTCCGCGTCGGGCGGCTGGCCGATCAGCGAGGGATCCGAAGACGCGATGGCTTTGGGCTGGCCGTCGATGACACCGAACACCGTGATGCCCAGCAGTCGCGGGTAACGCGCGAGACCCCGTTCCACCAGCAGCCGCGGTAAAGTGCGAACCTCGTCGAAGTCGATCACCAGCGAGCGGAAGTGGCTGACGGCGTCGGACTTGGTCCAGAGAGCGAGGTGACCTTGGAGGAAGGTCGCGTCCTGCAACGTGGGAATGACCGCCTTGCCATTGAGCAGAAGCGAAATGGAGTTGCCTTTGCACTCGACCGAGAGCGTGTGCCAGGCGCCACTGGGGATCCGCACGGACGGGCCGATCGCTTCTCCGCGCGTGCCGTCGACCACCTTGTAGAAGCGAAAGGTATGGCCACCGGAACTGGCGCGCACGACGTAGTAGTTCGAAGGGTTTTGGACGCGGAAGGCGAGGCCCGCCATGCGTTCGACCTGACCGGACACGGTACGGAAAGTGAGGGTCGCCTTGAAATCGCCGAAGACCTCCTTGCGATAGATGAGCAGGGGGAACCGCTCGTCGGTGGGATCCTGCGAAAGCTGGGCCAGCACCGTTTCGGTGGTGAGGGACCGCGGGGAGATGTCCGGCAGCGGCGCGAGCGAACTCTCGGCGTCGACCTGGATGAGCCGCCAATCCGACGCCGGACCCCCTCCCGTCACGGCCGGCATGAAATCATCCGGGACGGGCCCGGGTTTCATGAGGCCGAAGTCGAGCGAGAGCGTGGCCGCGCGGGCGGACATCGGCATCGTCGCGAGGGACAGCACGAGGAGCGCGCCGACGAGGAGGGCGGAGGCGAAAGGGCGCGTCAGGGATGGCCGGGGGCGGGAGGGGAGGGGACGATCGCTCGGGGGCATGGCGTGAAACGACGGAGAGAAGCCGGACAGGAAGGGGACGGCGCGCTCAGGCGATGAGCTCCGAAACGACATGGCCATGGACATCGGTCAGCCTGAAATCGCGGCCGGCGTGGCGGAACGTCAGGCGTTCGTGGTCGAAACCGAGCAGGGCCAGAAGGGTGGCGTGGAGGTCGTGGACGTGGACCCGTTTGTCGACCGCCTTGAAGCCGAATTCGTCGGTGGCACCGTAGACTTGGCCGCCGCGCACGCCGCCGCCGGCGACCCACATGGTGAAGCCGTGGTGGTTATGGTCGCGGCCGTTGATCTTGCCGGCATTCGAGCCAGGCGTGGGCAGTTCGACGGTGGGCGTGCGGCCGAACTCACCACCCCAGATCACGAGGGTTTCGT
>CAZYJB010000012.1:0-2749 GCA_964647675.1 uncultured Verrucomicrobiota bacterium
GACGCAGGCGGTGGTCACCGGCGCCTACCGTGCCGTGGTGTACATCAAGGACAACATGAAGCTCGACGCCACCACGGCGTCGGACAAGGACAGCAAGGAGGTCGTGCGCATCTGCACCGAGTACGCGCAGAAGGGCATGTGGAACATCTTCATCGTGGTGTTCTGTTTCGCGCTGGGGCTGCCCTTCTTCAACCCGTACTTCTTCATCGGCTACCTCATCGGCATCGCGTTCTTCGGCCTGTTCCAGGCCATCTTCATGGCCAACGCGGGCGGCGCCTGGGACAACGCGAAGAAGATCGTCGAGGTCGACCTGCGCCAGAAGGGCACCGACCTGCATGCGGCGACGGTGGTGGGTGACACGGTGGGCGATCCGTTCAAGGACACGTCGTCGGTGGCGATGAACCCCGTGATCAAGTTCACCACGCTCTTCGGCCTGCTGGCCGTTGAGATTGCCGTGACCATGACCAACGCGACCGTCAAGACCGCGATCGGCGGATTCTTCTTCGTGGTGGCGCTGGTGTTCGTCTACCGCTCGTTCTACTCGATGCGGATCCCAGCCGAGGGCGCGAAGTCCTGATGCGGCATTGAACCCCGGCCGGGACCTCCTTCGGGAGGGCGGCCACGACGCGCCGCGCGGGTGACTCGTTCACCTGCGCGGCGCGGTCGTTCCGGCGGGCCGGATGCGCGCGCGGCGCGGCGGGGGGCGGTCAGTGCGGGGGATCGGCGAACTGCAGGTCGTGCAGGCGGCGGTAGAGACCGGGGCGTGCCAGCAGTTCCTCGTGCGTCCCGCGGTCGACGATGCGCCCGCCCTCGAGCACGACGATCAGGTCGGCGCGCTGGACGGTGGAGAGGCGGTGCGCGATGCAGAGGGTCGTGCGCCCGCGCATCAGGGTCTCGAGGGCGGATTGCACGGCGCGTTCCGACTCGGTATCGAGCGCGCTGGTGGCCTCGTCGAGGATGAGCAGGGGGGCGTCGCGCAGCAGGGCGCGCGCGATGGCCAGACGCTGGCGCTGTCCGCCCGAGAGCGTGGCGCCGCGTTCGCCCACCACCGTGACGTAGCCGTCAGGCTTGGCGGTGATGAACTCGTGGGCGTGCGCGTGCCGGGCCGCGGCGACGAGGTCGCCTTCGCTGGCGCCCGGGCGTCCCAACTCGATGTTGCGACGGATGGTGTCGTGGAAGATCACCACGTCCTGCGAGACCACCGCGATGCGGGCGCGCAGGTCTTTCTGTGCGAGTTCGCGCAGGTCGACGCCGCCCAGGCGCACGGCGCCCTGCTGCGGGTCGTGGAAGCGCAGGAGCAGGTTGGCGAGGGTCGATTTGCCGGCCCCGCTGGGACCGACCAGTGCGACCATTTTCCCGGCGGGGATGACAAGATCGATGTCGCGCACGGCCGGTTTGTCCTCGTAGGCGAACGACACGTGGTCGAAATGGACGTCCAGCGCGGCGGGCGGCACCGGCTTTGGGTGCGGCGGGTCGACCAGGTCGGAAGGCGTCTCGAGCAGCTCGAAGACGCGATGGCTGGCGGCGCGCGCCTGGATGAGGAGGTTCTGCAGTTTGATGAGCGAACGCACCCGCTGGTAGAGCAGGATGATCGACATCACGAAGGCGGTGAACTCGGTGGCGGTTCCGCGCGCGCCGGTGCGCAGGGCGACGGCTCCCAGCATGACCGCGAGGCCGACAGTGGCGGCGACTTCGATGAGCGGTCCGGGGATTTCGCTGGCGCGGGTGGCGCGCATCCAGCGGCTGTTGTAGCCGGCGACGCGGCGCATGAAGTCGCCGACGACAGTGGCCTCCAGGTTGTAGGCCTTGACGAGCCACACGCCCGAGAGCGCCTCGTGCATGGTCTGGCTCACCTCGGCGGCATCGGTCTGGAGGCGTTCGGTCGCCTTGCGCAGTTTGCGCGCGTAGATGACCACGGGAATGACGCAGACCGGAAACACCAGCAGGGCGGTGAGCGTGAAGCTTTGGAACTTCACCAACAGCGTGACGAGGAACGCGACGATGGCGACGGGGTCCTTGACCAGCGAGACGAACGACGCGGCCAGCGCATTATGAAGGGCGCCGACGTCGCTGGTCAGGCGCGACATCAGTTCTCCGGTCCCGAACCGTTGCACGACGCGCAGCGGCAGGTGCAGCAGGTGATCGAGCAGGCGCGCGCGCAGGTCACCCAGGGTGCGGACCGCAACCCAATTGAGCAGATACGCGTTGAGGTAACCGACCACGCCCCGGACGAGCATGGTGAGCGGGATGAGGGAGACCAGCAGCACCACCGCGACGGGGGTGGGGTTTTGCGCCAACGTGTCGAGCTGGGCGCGCAAGGCAGCCGCGAGGGACGGTGCGTACGGTTCGAGGCGCGCGATCTCCGACGCGATCTGGGCGCCGCCTTCGGCCGGGAAGACGGCTGCCAGCACCACGTACATGACGATCACCACCGCGGCCTCCATCACCCCGGCCACCACCCCGAAGAGGATTCCCAGCAAGAGGCGACCGCGGTAGGGCAGGGTGAGACCCCAGAGCTTGGCGAGGAACTGGAACATGCGGCGGGCGCGGCGGGACTATGAAAAGCTAGGGCTCGTGGCGGCGAGGTATTTCACCTCGGGCGTGTTCCTACGGATCGGGTGGCGGCGGCGGAAGTTCCAGCCACGCCTCGAGGCGCCGGCGGTCGCGCTTGGTGGGGCGCCCGGTTCCCGGCACGCGCGAGGCGGCGTTCTGGGCGGCCCGCTGGCGCACGCGCTCGTACTCCGCGGCG
>CAZYJB010000012.1:2849-16262 GCA_964647675.1 uncultured Verrucomicrobiota bacterium
GCGCGAGGCGGCGTTCTGGGCGGCCCGCTGGCGCACGCGCTCGTACTCCGCGGCGAGCGTTCGCGTCTTGAACAGGCGCACGGCCCACAGCCATTTGTCGATGCGGATGGAATCGCTCACGCGCGGGCCCAGCCTAGCGACGACGGGGAAAAGGAAAAGGCCGGCACCGTCCGAACGGCGCCGGCCTTCCCGTGGGGTCCGCGCGATCAGGGTGCGGTCGTGCGGTAGAACCGATGGGGCGACCCGGCCGGCACATCGTCCGTGATCTGGGTGGCGGAGGTGCCGGTGGTGGTGACCTGACGCAGGAGCGTCCAGGTCACGAGGTCGGTCGACCACTCGAGCCGGTAGGTCGCCCCGGCATCGCCCTCGACCGCGAGGCGGAATGAGGACGAGAGGGGAGGGCCGGAGACCACCGTGACGCGGGCCGGTGCGGCGGCCTTCGCCGTCTCTTCCACGCCGAAGCGCAGGAACCGGTGACCATGCGCCGAGGTGGGCGCGGCCTCACGCACCTGCACGACCTGGCCGCCCGCGTCTTCGACGACCGAGGCCACGACGGTCCAGGTCACCAGATCATCCGACGCCTGCAACACCGGGCGCACGCCGGCGGCCGACGCCGAGCGTGTCACGCGGAATCCGACGAACGACTGGCCATCGCGACTGACCACGAGGCCTTCCGGAGCCTGGCCCGATCCGGCGGAGGCCGGGTTCGATCCGATGAAGTACTCGAACAGATTGGCGAGGCCATCGCCGTCCGCGTCGTCCGAAGGCCGGCGGGCCTGCTGGGGCAGATTCTGCGTGGCGGCCCATTGCGCATAGGCATTGTCGGTCGGGGCCGGTGTGGCGCGCGCACCAAAGGTTGTGGAGCCGGCGCCCCCGGCCGACAGCGTGACGTTGGCCGAGACGGGCGTGGTCGCGGTGAAGCCCTGGGGCGGGGTGAAAGCGACCGAATACGCGCCCGCGGTCAAGCCGGTGAAGAGAAAGGAACCGTCGCCTGAGGTGGCGGTTTCGGCGTGCGACCCGTCGGGCCGGGTCAGCGTGACGATCACGCCGCCCAGGCCGGATTCGAATCCGTCGGCCGTCCCGCTCGCGTCCTCGTCATTGACGACGTGGCCCGAGAGAGTGCCGATCGCCTGTTGGGCGAAGTTCGCGACGGCGGCCCCCTGCGCGGTGAGCGTCACCGTGAGCGACGATTGGCGGGCCGCGTAGCCGGCGACTGCGGCGGGGACCACCTGGTAGATGCCGGCGGGCAGGTTGCCCGCCAGGAAGAGTCCGGACCCTGACGTGGTGGTGCTGACCACCAGGTCTCCCGTTTGGGAGTGCCGGACGTCCACCGTGACGCCGCCGAGGCCGGGCTCGGTGGGATCGGGCTGGCCATCGCCATCGAGGTCGTTGAAGAGGAGACCGGTGATCTGACCCGAGACGTTGTTGCCGAAGCTGACCGCCGCCGCGCCGCCTTCCGCGAGCGTGACCGGCTTGTTCTGGAATTCGGAATCGCCGGCCTCTGCATGGCGTGCGTGACGCGAGGCAGCGGCGCCGGTGGTCAGCACCGTGTACGCGTCCGGAACCGTCTGACGCACGAGGTAGTCGCCGGCCGGCACATCGGCGAACACGAACAGACCCGAGCTGGCGGTGGTGGTTTCGTGCACGACCGACTCGTCGGAGGCCTTCAGGAGCGACAGCGCCACGCCGCCGATGCCGGGTTCGCCGGTATCGAAGGCACCATTGCCATTCTGATCCTCGAACACGACGCCGGAGATCGTCTTCACGGCCTGATCACCGAAAGAGGCGGACGCGGCGCCTCCGCGGGCGAGGCTGACCGCCCGTTCATTGGGGGTCGTGCTGACGAAGCCTTCCGGGTCGGTTTCCTCGACGGTATAGGAACCCGGGGGAAGGCCGGTGAAGAGGTAAGTGCCGTCACCCGACGTCACGGTGTTGCGCGTGCCGCCGGCGCCGAGGAGCCGGATGGCCACGCCGCCAAGGCCGGATTCGGCGTCGTCACGGAGTCCGTTGCCATTCTGGTCGGCAAACACGATGCCGGCCACATTGCCCGCGGCCTGGTCGCCGAAGGTGGCCGAGGCGGCGCCTCCGCTGGCGACCGTGATCACCCGCACGTTGGGCGTCGTGCTCGTGTAGCCCGGCGGATCGAGTTCCTCGAGGTGGAACGTGCCGGGTTCGATGTTGGGGAAGGTGAAGCGCCCGTCGGCCAGGGTCGTCGCATTTCTGCGGTTGCCATCGCCGGTGAGGCGCAGGGCGACGTTGCCGAGTCCGGGCTCACCGTCTTCGAGCAGGCCGTTGCCGTTGAGATCGTCGAAGACGATGCCGGAAACCGTGGCCAGTTGCTGGTCGCCGAAGGAGGCGGATGCCGCACCGCGGCTGCCCACGTGCAGAGTGCGACGGTTGGGCGTGGTGCTGGTGTAGCCGGCCGGGTCGATCTCCTCGAGCGTGTACGGACCGGGAGTGAGGTCGTCGAACCGGAAGGCGCCGGTATCGGATGTCGTGCGGGTCAGGGTGCCCTCGCGGCCCGTGAGCAGCAGGGTCACGCCGCCGAGACCGGGTTCGCCTTCCTCCTGATCACCGCTGGCATTGAGATCGGCAAAGACCGTGCCGCTGATCGTGCCGACCGATTGATCGCCGAACGAGGCGGT
This sequence comes from uncultured Verrucomicrobiota bacterium, assembly GCA_964647675.1. GTDB lineage: Bacteria > Verrucomicrobiota > Verrucomicrobiia > Limisphaerales > CAIMTB01 > CAIMTB01. The sequence continues at coordinate 5,495 of CAZYJB010000012.1, forward strand.
GGCCGAGCCGCCCGCGCCGACGCTCAGCGGACGCGTATTGGGTGTCGTGCTGGCGAAGCCTGCCGGGTCCGTTTCCTCGACGCGGTAGGAGCCCGCCTGGACGTTCGGGAATTCGAAGACACCGGTGGAGTCGGTGACTGTGGTGCGCGACGTGCCGGCGCCATGAAGCGTGAGGGTCACGCCGGAAAGGCCGGACTCGCCTTCATCCTGCGAGCCGTCGCCGTCGACATCCTCGTATACCAGGCCGCTGACCGTGCCCGCCGGGTGATCGCCGAAATGCACTTCGGTCACCGCCTCCAGCCGCACGCCGACCAGACGGAGATCCGGGGTGGTGCTGACATGGCCCGCGGGATTGATCTCGCGCAGGCGATAGCCGCCCGCCGCAAGGCCCGGGAATGCGAAGGCGCCATCGAGCTGGGTGGTGAAGGAGCGCAGAACGGCGTCGGTTTCCAGATCAAGCAATTCCAGCGTGGCCCCGGCGAGTCCCGGCTCATCCTCCTGACGCCGGCCGTCGGCGTTGACGTCCTTGAAGACCATGCCGACGAGGTTGACGCCGGGCGTGAGCTGGAATCGCGCAGTGGCGCGTCCCGTATAATCCGGGGAATCCACCGTGGCGACGACGGTATAGGTGCCGGGTTCGGAGGGCGGCGACGACCGGCCTTCGAAGGCGAGGGCAACCGGAAGGCCGGCGGGCGTGGTGGTCACGCTGGGCTTCCTGGGCGTTCCGTCGGCGACCTGCTGCAGGTGGTCGAGCAGCACCAGCGCGCGACCACGCAGGATCTCGATATCCTGTTCCACCGGGCTGGCCGCCTGATAGGTGGCATCGCCGGGCTGGGTGGCGCGCACCCGCGCCGTACCCGCGGCTGTGGGCGTGAGAACATTTCCTTCCAGCGTCGCCGGTCCGGTGACGAGCGAGAAACTGACGGGCAATCCGCTGCCCGCGCGGGCGGAGAGCGGCGCCGGTGAGCCGCCGAGCGCCACCGGCGGGACCGGGGCGAAGACGATGGTCTGCGTCTTGCGCGCCACAGTGACCGTGACCGCCGGGCTGTCTCCCGTGCCGAACGAGTTGCTGGCGCGCACCCAGAAGGAGAGCGATTCGAGCAGCGGCCCGGATTCGAAGCTGGGCGCGTTGACGCCGACCGGTTTCGAGGTGTCACCGGCCGCGCCCTGGAACCAGTGGTAGGTGATGGGCTTGGATCCGGTGGCCACCGCCAGCAGATGAGCCTTGTCGCCGACCGTGAGGTTGCCCGGCGCCGAAAGGATCATCACTTCCGGGGCGCGGGGGATCTCGAGCTTGAAGGAGGTCAGGCCTACGAGCGGAGCCGGCAGCGTCGGCGGATTCCCCTGGTTCCCCGTCTTGATCTCCAGCACCGCGCTGGCGCCGGACTTGCGCGAAGCGCCTTCGCCCGCGTCGCCGTCGTCACGGTCGTTGTCCTCATCCCCATCGTCCTCGTCGCCGGATACCTGCCAGGCGCGGACCTGGACAAAGGCGACGGCGCCGGGCGACACGCCGGGAACGGAGCGGGTTGCGCTGGGGAAATAGCCCGCCCCATCCCCGGTGCGAAACGCGATGGGATCGCCCACCGGAACGAGGGTGTCGGCGGTGGGACCCGCAAAGAGCTGCGCGCGGAAGCGGTCGCCCGCGAGGCGCGTTGTCCCGTCGAGGTCGAAAATCGGCGCGTCGATGCCGACGGCGAGGCTGCGATTCGCGAAGTAGAGCGTGCCGCCGGTAGGTCGGAAGGAGGCGGTCACCACCTGGTGAGCGTCCATCGTGATCGTGGACGGGTTGGCCGTGCCGCCGAGGTCGCCGCCCCAACCCGCGAACACGTAGCCCGAATCGGGAACGGCGGTCAGTTGGACGACGGTTCCCCGTGCGTACGAAGCGGCGGCGGGGGAGGCTTCGATGCGTCCGCCCTGATCCACGTTTCGTTCGAGCACGAATTGAGACGAGACCGTGGCGACTTCGCGCGCGATCGAGCCGCCGGGGCCGGACACACGCACCGCGTAGAGGCCAAGTTCGGCGGCATTGCGCTGCAGCACGGAAGCCGTGGCTCCGGGGATCACGGAGTTGTCGCGCGTCCAGACGTAAGTCAGCGGTTCCGTGCCCTCGGCCGCGACCTCGATGCGCAGGGGCCTGCCGGCGACCGGCGGATTCGGCACGACGTTCACCTTGGTGATGACGGGTGCGTGCAGCAGCGTGAGTCGGGCGGAGGCGCTGTCCGCGAAGCCGCGCGCATTGGACACGCGCACCGCGTACGCACCGACGTCCTGGGCGGTGACCCTGGCCATCGTGAGCACCCTCGACGTGGCGCCGGTGATCGGGTTTCCGTCCTTCGACCAGGCGTAGGTCAGCGGGGCGGTGCCGGTGGCGGTGACCTCAAAGGTGGCCGGGTTGCCGGCGACGACCGCGATTGCCTTGGGCTCGGTGGTGATGCGCGGGGCGCTGTTTTGCTGCAGCGAGAAGGAGGCCAGTCCGGTCAGCGGCGCGGGGAGGGTTGGAGGAGTGCCCGCATTTCCGGTGGTGATCTTCAGGACTCCGCTGGTGCCCGTCTTGCCGTTGGCGGCGAGCGCCGTTTCGAAGGTGGATCCCGAGGCGACGGCCCAGGCGCGGACCTCGACATACGCGGGCTGGCCGGCCGCCACCGCGCGGATCGCGCGGTTGCCCGGCAGGAAATAGCCGGCGCCCTCACCGGTTCGGAACGGGGTGGGCACTCCGACCGCCGCCAACGTGTCCTCGCTGGCACCTGCGTAGAGCTGCGCGAGGAAGGCGTCGCCCGAGAGCGGAGTGTGTCCATCGGTGTCGAAGATGGGAGCGTCGAGGCCGCTGGCGAGGGCGCGATTGGCGAAGTAGACCGTGCCGCCCAGCACACCGAACAGCGGCGTGATCGCCTTGTTGGCGTCCATCGTGACGGTGGCCGGATTGGCACCGCCCGTGAGGTCGCCCGACCAACCGGCGAAGACGTATCCGTCCGCGGCGGTGGCGGAGAGCGTGACCTCCGTGCCGGGGGGGTAGGTGGCCTGCGACGGAGTGGCCGTGGCGGTGCCGCCTTCGGACGGGGTCAGGGCCAGCGTGTAGCTGGTCGGCGCGACGTCGGTGCCGAGGGCGAAGGACGAATGGCCGGTGAGGAAGGCGGGATGGGTCGGGGGGCTGCCTGCGTTACCCGTGACGATGCTGAGAAGGGCGCTGACGCCGGTGGCACCTTTGGCCGCTTTGGCGGCTTCGAAGGTTGGGCCATCGGCGGTCTTCCAAACGCGAACCTGCACGCGTGCGGTCTGGCCGGGGACGACACCCGGAACGGCGCGCACCTCGCTGTAGAAATAGCCGGCGCCATCCCCGTCGCGAAACTCGACCGGGCTGCCGACCGGTTCGAGCGCGGCCTCCGTCGGGCCTGCGTAGAGCTGGGCGAGATAGGCGGCACCGGACAGCGGCGTCGTTCCATTGAGATCGAAGACCGGCGCGTCGAGACCGACGGCGAGACTGCGATTGGCGAAGTAGATCGTTCCACCCACGGTGCGGAAGAGGGCTTCGACGCGCTTCGGCCCGTTCATCGTGATGCTCGCGGGATTCGCGGTGCCCGTGGCGTCGCCGCTCCAGCCGACAAACTCGAATCCGTCCTCCGCCTGGGCGCGCAGGCTGACCACCGTGCCGGCGTCGTAGGCGGCCTGGAGGGGGGTCGCCCCGATGCTGCCACCCTGGTCGACCACGAGTTCGAGCGCGAACTGCGACGAGACCGTGACCGCGTCCCTGCGTGACGTGCCGCCGGGTCCGGTCACCTCGACGGAGTAGGCGCCGGCCGAGGCGCGCTCGGTTTCATAGACCGAGGCCACGGCGCCGCCAATGGCGCCGCCGTTCAGGAGCCAGCGATACGTGAAAGGACCGGAGCCATCGACGAACGCCTCGAGGCGCAGCGACTTCCCCACCTGCGGGACCGTGGGCGTGACGCTGATGCGCGTGATGGTGGGCACCGGCGCGACTGTGAGGAGCGCACCTCTGCTCTCGGTGCTGCCATGCGGATTGGAAACGCGCACCGAATAAGTGCCGGCGTCGGAGGTCGACACCGAGCGGATCTCGAGGGTCGCCGAGGTGGCGCCGGGGAGATCGGCGGTGCCCTTTCTCCATTGGTACTGGTAGGGCGCGGGTCCGGAGGCGACGACCTGGAATCGAGCGATGCCGCCGACGCCGATGGTCACCGGGCTGGGATGGGTCTGGATGCCGGGCGGGGAGTTCAACTCGAGTTTGAAGCCAACCAGCCCGAGGAGATTGGCCGGCGGTTGCAGCCCACCACCCGCGGTCACTCGGATGACCAGGCTGCGGCCGGTCTTGCCACCCGCGGCGAGCGCCTGCTCGTAGGAGCCGCCCTTCGCCGCATCCCAGGCACGCACTTGCGCATAGACCTGGGTACCGGCCGGGACGCCGGCGACTTCACGCGTGCTGCCGGCGCCGGTGTCGACGTAGCCGGCTCCCGCTCCGGTGCGGAAGTTCACCGCGGCACCGACCGGGGCGAGCGTCGCCTCGGTCTTGCCGGCATAGAGCTGGGCTCGGAACCCGCTTCCCGCGAGTCGGGTGGCGCCGTCCGTGTCAAACGCAGGCGCGTCCAGCGAGCCGGTGACGCGGGTGACGAAGTTCAGGGTGCCCTGGGCCATCGACGGCAGGGCAACGAGCCACAGGAAGCAAGCGAACAGAAGCTGTTTCATAGCAGATGGGTCCTGATGCGGCAGCGGGAGTGCGGAGAGTCCCCGGGCCGGGAGGCTCGGAGGCTCGTCTCCTTATCGGCACGCGGGCTGAAGACTCAAGCAGACCGGGGTGACGCGCCCGCGGCGCGCCCCATTTCCTGCGCGGCGAACGTTTTCTGCCCGGGTGACCGGGGACGCGGGGCGTCGAGACGCCCGCGATGCCTCAAAGCGGCGAGTCGGCGTGCTTCACGCGCAGTTGCGGCGGGGGGCGGTCCACGTCGTCAACCGGCAGCGCACTGGCGAACTGGTCCGTGTCGCCGAGTTCGGTTTTCAGCCGGAAGAGGCGCGTCTTGAGGCTTTCGAAGAGCGCTTCGGAGCCGCCGCGTGCGAGAAGATTCACCTGCTCATCCGGATCCTGGCGCAGGTCGTAGAGCTCCCATTGTCCGGATTTCCAGTAATGAATCAGCTTATGCGAGTCGGTGCGCAGGCCGTAGTGGGCACGGGTGTGGTGGTGTCCGGGATCGTGGTAATAGCGGTAATAAAAGGCGTCGCGCCAGGCGTCCGGCTTCTTCCCTTGAAAGAGAGGGAGGAGGCTGCGGCCCTGCAGGTCGTCGGGAAGGGGGACGCCAGCCAGTTCAAGGAAGGTGGGCGCGAAGTCACAGTTGATGGCGAGGGCGTCGGAGGTGGAGCCCGCGCGGATGCCCGCCGGCCAGCGCGCGAGAAAGGGCATGCGGATGGACGGCTCGTACATGAAACGCTTGTCGTATAAACCAAGGTCGCCGAGGAAAAATCCCTGGTCGCTGGTGTAGATCACCAGCGTGTTCTCGCGCAGTCCCTCGGCATCGATCCAGTCGAGCAGGCGACCGACGGAATCGTCGACACTCTGCACGCAGGCGAGGTAGTCCTGCATGTAGCGCTGGTATTTCCAGGCATCGAGCGCCTCGCCCGTGAGCCGGTTGGTCACGCCATCGCGCACCAGTGTGACTTCGGAGGGCGCCTCGCCGAGCCATCGAGCGCGCTCCGCGCCGGCCAGGCTGGAGGGTGGCTCGAGTTTGAGATCGCGGCGCGTGAGATCGCGGAAGACGGACTGACGTTGTTCACGCAGCGCATCGGCACGCCCCTGGTAGGTGTCGCGCAACGTGGCGGGCTCGGGAATGACACGGTCGGCGAATGCGCGTCGGTGACGTTCGCTGGGCGTCCATTCGCGATGCGGCGCCTTGTGATGGCACATCAGGAAGAACGGGCGATCCTTCGGCCGCCCGCGCAGCGCCTCGATCGTAAGGTCGGTGATCACGTCGCTCACGTAGCCGGAATAAATCCGGTGCCCGCCCCGATCGTAGAGGATGGGATCCACGTAGCGTCCCTGTCCGGGCAGGATGTTCCAGTGATCGAAGCCCTGGGGATCCGAGCCGAGGTGCCATTTCCCGATCATGATGGTGTGATAGCCGGCGTCGCGCAGGCGGTGCGCCACGGTCATGCGCGACGGATCGAGATGGTTGAAGACCGGCTGGCCGTTCCGGTGGGAGTACTGTCCGGTGAGGATGGTGGCGCGGCTCGGCGTGCAGATGGAATTGACCGCGAAACACCGGTCCAGGCGCAGTCCCTGCGCGCCGAGGCGATCGAGGTGCGGGGTGCGGTTGACCCGGCTGCCATACGCACTGACGGCGTGGGCGGCGTGGTCGTCGGACATGATGAAGAGGATGTTCGGACGCGGCGCGGCTTCGGTGGGAATGCTCAAGGCGACGACGGCCGCGACGAGGATCGCGATTCGGAGGAGGCGCACAGGGACAGGCATGGCGGAGGGTATGGGTGGCTGGACACGATGGAAGGCGCACCGGGCGGCCGGATCAAATGGATTCTCGGCCGGAACGAGGCGCGAAGACGCGAAGGACACTGAGGCGGACGGACAAGCGGTGAAGGCCGCTCCAGGGCATCGCGAACCGTCTGGTACGCGTTCGGCACGTCAGGTCTGTCCCTCTTCCTTCGCGATTTCGCGTGAGAATGCCCTCCCTGCTTCTGCGTGGTTCCCGCACCGGTCCGACCCGCGGACGGCGCGGGACGGACCCTTGAAGCGAACCCGGTGGGGCGCGGGAAACAGGCTGTCCTTTGCTGCGGTGCGTCGCTACTAACGGCGCGTGCCGCGCGAGTACACGTTGCATTCGACGGCGTCCGCCACCGACCTGCGCATCGATTATCAGGCCGAGCTGAACGCCCAGCAGTTCGAGGCGGCGACCGCGCCGCCCGGACCGTGCCTCGTCCTGGCCGGTGCAGGATCCGGCAAGACGCGCACGCTGACCTATCGCGTTGCCTACCTGCTCGAACGCGGAGTGCCGCCCGACCGCCTGCTGCTGCTCACCTTCACCAACAAGGCGGCGCGCGAAATGATGCAGCGCGTCGCGGACCTGCTGGGGTCGCCCCAGGACCAGCTCTGGGGGGGCACGTTCCACTCGATCGGCGCGCGCCTGCTGCGGCTCAACGCCGAGGCGCTCGGGTTCCGCCGCGATTTCACCATCCTCGACCGCGAGGATTCCAACGACCTGATCAAGGCCTGCGTGGGGGCGATGGCGTAGACGTCGCCCACCGCCCGGATGCCGAAGCCGGAGGTCATCGGTGACATCGTTTCGCGCGCCGCGAACGAGCGCCGCACGGTGGCGCAGTGGCTGGAGCACAGCCTGTCGGGATGGGTGGAACTCGCTCCCGAGCTCTCGCGCGTCGCGGAACTCTACGCCGAGCGCAAGCGCGCTTCGAACGCCATGGACTTCGACGATCTGCTCGGTCTCTGGTTGCGGCTGCTGGAAAGCGATCCGGACGTCCTGGCGCGGCAGCAGCGGCGGTTCCAGTGGATCCTGGTCGACGAGTATCAGGACACGAATCAGATCCAGAGCGACCTCGTCGATCTGCTGGCCGCCCAACACCGGAACCTCATGGCCGTGGGGGACGATTCGCAGAGCATCTATTCGTGGCGCGGCGCGAACTTCCGCAACATCCTCGAGTTTCCGAAGCGCTATCCCGAAGCGCGTGTGTTCAAGATCGAGGTCAACTACCGCAGCACGCCGGAAATCCTCGCGGTGGCGAACGCCTCGATCGCGCTCAACACACGGCAATTTGCCAAGCAGCTCACGCCGGCGCGCCGCCCCGGCATCAAGCCTGTGCTGGTGCCCTGTGAGGACGGTCATCAGCAGGCGGCCTTCGTCGGCCAGCGCATCATGGAACTCAACGAGGAAGGGGTGTCCCTGCGCGAGATCGCCATCCTCTACCGCTCGCACTTTCACGCGCTCGAAGTGCAGCTCGAACTGACGCGCCGCGGCATCCCGTTCGTGATCACCAGCGGCATCCGCTTCTTCGAACAGGCGCACATCAAGGACGTTGCCGCCTGGCTGAAGCTGCTGGTCAACCCGGTCGACGAACTCGCGTTCAAGCGCATCGCCCTGATGCTGCCCGGCGTCGGACCCAAGGCCGCCGACAAGCTCTGGCTCGCCTTCCGCGCCGGCTGGCGCGAGGCCGTGGACGCCGGGGGCGAGGCTGCTGCCTCCATCCCCGCCGCCTTCATGAAAGCGGGCGACCGCGCGCCCAAGAAGTCCTCGCTGGCGTGGGCCAATGTCGCCACCACCTTGGCACAATTGCTGTCCGCGGAGGTCGGCGGCCGGCCCGGCCGCATGGTTCGTCTGATCGTCGAGGCCTTTTACCGGGAGTATGCGATGGAGACGTTCCCCAATCCCGATCTCCGCCTCGAGGACCTCACCCAGCTCGCCACCTATGGCGATCAGTTCGAATCCAATGCCGATTTCCTCACCCAGCTCTCGCTGCTCAGCAACCTCGAGTCCGAGGCCGACCAGAAAGCGAAGGCGGGTGACGACGACCGCGTGCGGCTGTCGACCGTCCACCAGGCCAAGGGCCTCGAATTCGCCGCGGTATTTGTGATCATGCTGGGCGACGGACTCTTCCCCTCGGCGCGTTCGCTCGAGGATCCCGACGCCGGCGAGGAGGAGCGCCGGTTGTTCTATGTGGCCGTGACCCGCGCCCGGGACGAGTTGTACCTGACTTATCCCCTCCTGCGCATCACGCCAGGGCAGGGCATGACGCTGCTGGCGAAATCCCGCTTCCTGGACGAAGTGCCCTCCGCGCTGCTCGACGAGTGGAGTCTGAGATCCGGCGCCGCGTGGTCCGTTCCCGGGACGCGCGCCGGGGACAGCGCAAGATCCTCCGACGGTCTGGCGTCGGACGGCGTGGACGACCCGTTTTGAGGGGAGACCGTGGGCCTCGGGAAACCCGTTGAACCGGCCGCGCGCGTCCGCGATGCTTGTCGGGTCAGCCGATGAACTCGAACCTCAAGCTGGGGCTCTACGCGGCGTCCGTGGTGGGCCTCCTCGTGTTTGGCGCCTTGTTCGTGCGCGCCTGGCGTTCGGCAGACGCGCTCGCGTCGGCCGGAGCGCGAGCCGCCGTGGCGCCGCCGACCACCCAAGCCGTCGCGACCAACCTGCCCGCGGCGGGAACCAACGATGCCACCGCGTCCGCGGCGCCGCCGACGCACGTCACCGCCACCGCCACCGCCACCGCCACCGCAGTCGAAGCCCAGACTCCGGATGCGCCCGCCGTCGCCAGGGAGGAATCCGCCAAGGCAACCGAGCCGACGCCGGAGCAGGAGCCGGTGCCGGACTCGACTGCCGGCCGAGTCTCCGGCAAGCGCCTGGCGGACATGATCGCCTGGGGCCTGCTGACGGTCGTCTCCATCGCCGGCCTGGGAGTGCTGATGGCCCACGACTTCAGCTCAGCGGTAGCGGCCAAGGCCACCCGCGCGCTCTTCCAGGAGGATGCCCAGGGGATCGAGGCGACCGACTATGAGGCGGTGGAAAACGCGCATACGAGCGGTGACTTTCTCGAGGCCATCCGGCTGCTACGCGAGTATCACAAGGAGAATCCGCGCGCGGTGCACGCGCAGATCCGTATCGCGGAGATCTACGAGAAGGACCTGAACAACCCGCTGGCCGCGGCATTGGAATACGAGGAGGTGCTGAAACATCCGCTCGAGCCGGACCGTTGGGGCTGGACGGCGGTGCACCTGGTGAACCTCTACAACCGTCTCGAGAAGACGGACCAGGCAGTGCATTGGCTTCAGCGCATCGTTCAGGAGCGGCCCCAGACGCCGGCTGCGGCCAAGGCGCGCGAGCGGCTGACCGCCCTGGGATTCGTGGTGGAGGAGGAGGGTGAAACGGACGCGGACACGGCGTCGCAGCCGCCTGACGACACCGGCGCATCAGAAGGAGGACTTCCGCGCGGATTCCGCCGCAAGTGACGCGACTCCGCGGTGCGACGGCTTCCGGCGGGAGCGACCGGGCACCGGCGGTCACGGTCGGGCGGTGAGACGCCAGTCCGGGCGGTCGGCCGGATTCGCCCAGCGCCGCATGTCCTGGAGTTCCCGCAAGCCCGGGAGGTCGACGTGCCCGTCGGCCACCGCCGAAACGGCACGCCCTGTGTAGCGTGGATGCACGAATCCCCATGCCACGGGTCCGTCGGCCGGATCCCAGTCCGCCGCCCAGTTGCGCCCGCCGAGGTAGGGGGCTTTCACGAGGTGGAACCCGTTCACGATGCGGTTGGCCGCACCCGAGGGGGTGGGGAGGAACTCGAGCGGCGCGCGGGCGGAGACGAAGACCATGAGCTCGGCGGGGCGCTCGATCTGCGTGGTCTGCAGCACACAGAATTCCCCGAATTTGGTGATGGCCGCGTCACTGGGCGGGAGTTCGTCGTCGCCCCCCACGAAGACCGCATTGATGCCGAGCGACGGGTAGACACTGGCCGCGTAGACACCGAGGGTGGGGTCGTCCAGCCGTCGGAACTGGTCGAGGAAAGCTCGATTCTCGTTGGCGTAGATGACGTCGAAGTGGTGGCCGAGGTAGGGGGCGAGGCGCCACGGATACCGGGCGGCGACCTCGATGCCGAGGTCGTTGCCGCGGTCGTCACGGGCTGGGAAGCCGCGCCGGAACCCGGGGAGCACGCGGTCGGTGTGTTCGTCCGCGTACAACTGCCAGGCGAGCACGAGCTGTCGGGCGGAGTTGATCTCGTTGACCCGGCGGGCCTGGCGCTTGGCGCGGCCGAG
>CAZYJB010000013.1:0-16167 GCA_964647675.1 uncultured Verrucomicrobiota bacterium
GAAGCGCAGAATCTCGCCGGCGTCGGCGAGGATGGTCAGGCGTGCGCCGTGACGGTCGAACTGGTCGAGCATGCGCTCGGTGGGTTCGACCATCAGCTCGGCTGGACAGCCGTCGCCATTCCCGTGGATCTCATAGTCGAGCGTGAACAGGACCTGCGTCGGGGCGTCGGCGCCACGACGGGTCTGGGACGGGGATGAGGACTGGGGGGACGTCTCGGACATGCGCGATCGTCTGGGGAAGTCTGCCCGAACCGGCGGCGCGCGTCAGGCCGCGAGCTGGGCGAGTGCCGGCAGGATGCGCTCGGCCGTCCGGCCGTCCCAGAGCGGTGGGATGATGCCGCGGTGGCCGGTGAGCGCCAGGGTTTCCGCGATGTCGGCCTGCAGGCGCTGGGGGGTGGTGAGGCGGTTGCTGCCGATGGTGACTGTGACCGGGCGTTCGGTGTTGGGACGCAGCGTGAGGCAGGGGGTGCGGAAGTAGGTGGATTCCTCCTGCAGACCGCCGGAATCGGTGAGCACGAACTTGGCCCGCTCGGTGAGATGCAGCGAGTCGTGGTAGCCCAGCGGGTCGAGCAGGCGGATGCGGCCCTCGAACTCCCGGTCGAGACCAAAGGTGCCGAGCATCTTGCGGGTGCGCGGGTGGACCGGGAAGACCACCGGAAAACGCGAGCCGAGCTCGAGCAGTTGGTGGACGATACCCGAGAGCGTCTCCTGCTGGTCGACGTTGGCGGGGCGGTGGAGCGTGACGTAGACGAAGTCGCGGCCGCCGAGCCCGAGATTCGTGAGGATCGGGCTCTTACGCGCCTGCTCGAGGTTGTCGACCAGGGCGTCGATCATGATGTTGCCGACGAGGCAGATCTTGGAATCGGGCACGCCCTCGCGGCGCAGGTTCTCGTTGGCGTCCTCGGACGGCGTGAGCAGCAGGTCGGAGATGGCGTCGGTAACCAGGCGGTTGATCTCCTCGGGCATGGTGCGGTCGAAGCTGCGCAGGCCGGCCTCCACGTGTGCGACACGGATGCCAAGCTTGGTGGCCACGAGCGTGCAGGCGACCGTCGAGTTGACGTCTCCCACCACGACGACCCAGTCGGGCTTGAACTCGGTGCAGACCGGCTCGAAGCGCGTCATGATGTTGGCGGTTTGCGCCGCGTGGGAGCCGGAGCCGACCTCCAGATTCACGTCGGGAGCGGGGATGCCGAGCTCGCGGAAGAAGACCTCAGACATGCGTTCGTCGTAGTGCTGGCCGGTGTGGACGAGCACAGGACGGATGCGCGGATGACCGCCGTTCTGGTTGTGGCGCGCGATGGCTTTGATCAGGGGCGCCACCTTCATGAAGTTGGGGCGGGCGCCGGCGACGAGGATCCAGGTTTGGGAGTCGGACATGGGAAAACGGCTGGGGGGGACGGTGGGTTGAGGTGGGTGGGCGGGCGGTCACAGGCCGCGCGTCAGTCCCGGTGCTCACACGTGCGAACCACTTCGAGGATGTGATCGATGACGCGGTCGAGGGACGGGCCACGCTGGTGGAGGCCATCGCCATGGCGTTCGCGGTGCCGGAGGTGGATGCGATCGCGGACCTCCTCGATGGAGCGCACCATGATCAGGCGTCCTTCCTTTTCGAGCATTTTGTCCACCGCACCCATGGGGCCGCGGAAGATGCTATAGACCGGGACACCGAGGGCGGCGGCTTCTCGATTCATCGTGCCCCCGCCACTGATGACGAGGTCGGAGTGCCAGAGCAGATTCAGGCCGTCGACGGCCTTCTCGGGGACGATGACGCGCTTCGAGCGGAACCACGCGGGCCACTGAGCCTCGATGGAGTCGCGCTGCCGCTTGTTGCGTGGCAGCAGCACGGCAAACACGGCGGGGTTGGCGAGGCAGATGCGGACCACCTCTTCGAAGAGAAGTTCCGCCTCGGGATTGTGGTAGTGGGCCTCGGTCGCGGGCGGGCGGATGACGGTCACGATGTCGCCGTCATGGATGCCGAGTTCGGTGGCCAGCGCGGGATCCGGCTTCAGGGTCCAGGCGTAGACGTCCTCCTTGATGCCAGGGTATTGCAGGACGCGGTCGGCAGGATGATGGCAGGCGTCAGCCGGGATCGCCTCGGGCACCATCTTCCAGGTCGGCCGCATCAAGGGCGGCGACTTGGCGTGTTCGTAGTCGGCGATGACGATCGACGGGATGCCAAGGAGATTGGAGGCGATGACCTGCGCCCGGGCGCCGTGAGAGACGGCGACGACCGGACGCTCACGCCGCGCCAGCGGGACGAGCTGGAGCGCGCGATGGAAGAGCCCCACCACCTTGGCGATGGGATTCCGTCCGTGGTGACGACCGATACGGTGGTAGCGCAGACCCTTGAGGTCGGCCATGTCGGTGACCTGAAACGCGTCCCGCGCCGAGAGCACCACGCGGAAGCCGCGGCGTTCGAGTTCACGGATGATCGGCTCGAAGAACGGGATGTGCGGGGTGTTGTCGAGGTCGATCCAGATGGTGGGCAGCGGTGCGCGGCTGAACGTTTCGACCTCGCGACCCTCGGCGGGGGTACCGAGGCTGGTGGACGGATGGCGTATGTCGTGGGTCTGGGTGAACACGGCGACCTCCCTGGGTGTGGCGTGCCAAAACTGATCCTGGTAGCGGTCCCTCACGTATCGCAGCAGTTCCTCGTAGAGACGGATGTCGAACTCGTCGAAGGCGCGCAGCTGCCCGGGCAGCAACATGTAGTCCGGGTGCGTATCGACATGAACCATCCCTCCCTTGGCGGCGATCCAATCCACCTTGCGGCGCCAGATGTCAATCGTCTGCTCCTCGAGGATCACGAAGAGGTTAAGATCCTGCACCAGCGTGTAGGGTAGCTCCACGTAGCCGCGCCGAGTGTGAAGCGGATGTCCCCGCGAAACCGGGGTGCCGTTGGCATGCGGCGCGAGGTGCGGATTCGGGACGAGGAAGGGGAAGATCGTCTCCGCGCCGTCGGGCTGCGGCTCGAACGGGTCGGTGTCGAAGGTCGAGGCGTCGTACGCGATGTCGAGCGCATGGATCCATTCGAGATTGCGGAGCATGAACCCCGAGCGGAACCCCACGGCTCCCCAATCCTTGAGGTGATGATTGATGCGGCTGGCGCACTCGTGGAAATGCTCGCTGGAATCGTAGAGCCGGCCGTCGTGGTGCAGGTCGTGCACGCCGACCTCGAAGCCGTTGCCCGTGAGCCAGCGCCGCAGCTCGGCGCACGGCTGGTAGTCGCCCTCGGGGATCAGGTTGAAGGACGAGCGGAATCCGTACGCCATCTCGAGCTCGGCGACGGCGCGCACCTTTTCGAGGCCGCGCGGTCCTTCGACGTCGTGGCTGAGGACAAAGGCGAAGTTGCGTCCTCCGGGCCAGCCGGGCCAGCCGCGCGGCTTCTCCGCGGCGGACTCGAGCACCGGCCAGACGGCCTCGGCCTGCTGCCGGATGCGTCGAGCGGCGGCGCGGCGCAATTCGATCCGTGCACGACGCGGAATGTACGGTTTCAGGAGGTAGTAGATTCGATTGCGCATCGGGGTGGGCGATCGCGTCGACGTTCAGGGATGGGAGGAGATCAGGCGGGGTGGGTCGCACCGCGCGCCATTGCGGGGGAGGGAGGGCAGACTTCGTCCCCGTCAGTTCGCACACGGCGACTGCTTTCGGCGGAATTCGTCATCACTCCCTTCACAGAGCGGCCCTGGCCACCCGAACGACACCCGACACCAACCGCGGCAACGCGATCGACGCCGGCACGACCCCGCTGGCGCTTCCCCATCCGAATGGGGAAGGCCGCCGGCGCCCGATCCGAACCGCAGGTTCGCTTACAAGTCCCCGTCGAGACTGCGGGGGAGGTAGCGCTCGTGCTTGTTGAGCACGGCCGCGACATTGGCGCGGGATTCGCCGAGGAGCTGGGTGGCCTTCTTGGCGAGATCGCCGAGCGTCTTTTCGGATTCGAGCACGACAAACGTCATGTCGAGCAGACCGGCCACCTTGGCCGTTGCGCTCGTTTGGCTTATCGGCGGCAGGTCAAAAATGATGTAGTCGTAGTCGCTGGCCTTCATCTTGGGAACGAGGCCCGCCAGCGTCCTGGGAATGATGCCGACTTTGCCTGATGCGGGGTCTGCCAGCCCGACCATATAGAGGTTGTCCTGGACGCGCGCGGCGTCGCGGGTGCCCTCCTCGAGGGCGTCCCGAATACCGATCCCCTGCTTGCCGCGCTGGAATGGCAGCGCGGACGGCCCGCGCGACTGATTCACGTCCACATAGAGCACGTTGCCGTCGCCCGTCTCGGACAGGGACGCGGCGAGGGTGGTGGCCAGACTGGTGACACCGGCGCCGGACGCGCAGCTCGTGACTCCGACCAGCTTGGGCTTGTGGTTCAGGCCGTGGAGCTGGAAGTGCATCATCAGGCGGTCGCGCAGCGCCTCGGCATACAGCGTCATGCTGTCCTCCTCCGCCGGACCGGAGATCGCTTCCTGGCCGCCCAGCGGCTGGTTGGGATCCGTGGCGGGCGCGGGCAGCGCTTTCGGGTTGCGTCGGATGCCCCCGGAGCCGAGGCGCGGGATCGACAGGAAGAGGGGCAGGCGGAGCTGCGTCTCGACCTGACCGGGCCGCCGGATGGTCTGGTCGATGTAGAACTCCAAGGCGAAGGCAAGAGCCAGACCCAACGCGAAACCGCCGCCGGCGAGCGCGGCCGCGATCTTGATGATCTTGGGGCGTTCGGGCGTGGCGGGCGTGGCCTCTTCGATGACGGCGAGGCCGCCGATCTTGTCCATTTCCAGTTCGCGATCGACCTGCGCCTGCGAGAGCGCCTTGTAGTGGTAGTTGTACTGCGTCTCCTCGATGCCCTTGCGGCGTTCGAGGTCGGCAATCTCGCCGGCGCGTTCGGTGATGCGCGAGGACTGCGTCTGGAGTGCCGCAAGCTGGCTCCGGAGGACGCCCAGCTTGGCCTCCAGGGACCGGGCCACCGTGGCGGCGGCGGTCGCATTGGCGGCGGCGAGCGCGGCAACCGAGACCGAACCATCCTGGCGCGCGCCCGACGAGAGCAGCGGGACTGGATTCACGAGAGCGGCGATGCCGGGATTTTCGTCCTCGAGCTGCTGACGTTTGCGATCGGCCTCGGCGAGGAGGTCCTTGACCGCCTTGACGATCGGGCTGGCGTCGGTGAACTGGGTGAGGAGGTCGCTCTCCCGGCGGCTCAGGGCCTCGATCTGGCCGAGCACGCTGCGGTATTCGGAACGTCGGGCGGCGGAGATGACGTTGGTGACCGCCGGCGCCGCGGCGTTGTTGGACGAGGAGCCGGAAAGCGCCGCGATGTTCGTGGACTGCCCGGCGAGGGTGCGCTGTTCGATGAGGAGGGCCTCCGTCATCAGCACCTGCTCGGCGACCCGCGTGATCTGCTCCCGGATCGATTCCTGCGCCTCGTCGAGGGCGCCGATCCCGAGGCTCGTCTTGAGCGAACGGAGCTGAGACTCGATGGCGTTGAGCGTATTGCGCCGCATGGAGACCTTCATGTCCGCCTCGCGCAGGGCGTCCGACGAGGTGTGCACCCTGGCGTGCAGGGCGAGGTAGTTGGTCACCAGGCTGGAGAGGACGCTGCGCGCGAGATTGGGGTCCTCGTGCCGGAAGCTCACTTCGAGCACCGTGCTGCGCGGCGCGACCCCGGTGGCGAGGCCACGACGGATCGTCTCGTAGGCCGCCAGGGTGGTATCTTCGCTGGCCTTGGGGACGACGATGTTGGTCGGGCCAATCGCGGTCACAACATCCTTGATCAGTTGCTGCGACGAGAGGATCTCGAGCTCGGACAGGATGATGCTCTCGTTGCCGCCCGGCGTGCGAAAGGCGGTGCCCTCGTCGCTGGTGACGGAGCGTGTGTCCTTCACGTAGCGGATGAGGATCTTGGATTCCGAGATGTAGGTCGGACGCGTGACCGTGAGCAGGGCGGTCGCCGCGAGGATCCCCAGAACGCCAAGCGTGAGGATCTTCCACTTGTGGCGGAAGAGAACATAGTAGAGGTCGCTCGCCCGAAATCCCGATGCCGATGTATCGGGAAGGCGCTGGCCTGTGACCGTGGTTTCGCTGGATCCGCTAGTTCTCAACGTAGTGGGTATATCGGTTGTTAGGCGGCAAATCGGTAGGCGACTCGCCCAATAAGAGCCGAGACTGGAACGGGAAGCGCACGGAAAACAGCGGTGTGCCATCCCGTGGCGCGGTCGGGCGTGGGCTCCACCTGACGGGTGCGCAGGTCGACCCGGAGGTACGGCACCACGCGCTCTTCACTTCCCCAGCCGAGCTTGAAGCGCCGGAGTCCTTCGCCTTCCAGGGAGGTTCTTCCAAGATCCAAATAATTGCAGCCCAAATCGATGCAATGCCCGATGGCCTCCCAGAAGACTTGGTTGTTCGGCCGCAGCGCCTGGAAGGTCTCGTCGGAGGCGCCGAACTTGTACAGCGCGTCACGCCCCTGGACGAGGAACACTGCTCCCGCAATGGGTTGGGAGTCCTTGGCCGTGATGACCGCGAATCCGCCGCCGGCGGATAGAACCAGCCGCTGGAGGTGATGGAAAAAGGCCCAGGGCTGCGGCGGAAGCCCGTGTCGTCGGCGGGTCAGGCAGTGGAGCGCGAAGTACTCGCGCATCAGGTCTTCGCCGGTTCCCCGACGCGTCACCAGTTCGGAGCGTCCCGCCTTCCGCAGTGCTCGCGAAACGGATGAGGAGCAGCGGTGCAGGACTGCCTCGCGACCGCCGGCGAGCGGGATGCGATGGCCGTAGAACTGGACCGACGCCGGGTGAATCCCGGTCCAGGCCGTCGCTTCGCGGAACTCGACGGTCTTCCATCCCCGTTCGGAGGCGAGTTGCAACACCCGCGCCAGCAGCGCGTCTCGACGTGCGCTTGCTTCGAAAGTGGGGGATGGATGATCCGGCCCGGGGCCCACGTCATGGGAGGTCGGTGCGGATTCCGTGGGGGTCACGGACGGCACGCAGCCCAGCGGCGGACAGGAATCCGAGAAGGGCAGCGAGACACCGCGGCGGGGACGCAAGCCGCCCCCGGTTTCAGCAAGGGGCAGGCCGGCGACGATCCGTCCGTTGCGCCGCTCGACGACGTAGGTCAGCGGGAACCCGTAGGTTTCCGTGAGCAAACGGGCCCAGGCGGTGCCGTGGAAAGGGCACGCACCGGCCTGCTGGGAAACGAATTCCTCCCAGTCTGGCGAACCCAACGGATTGATGACATCGAACCGCGATTCAGGCGGGATGTCGCGTTCCGGCACGTTGCGCATTGCGGTCGGTGTTGGCAGGGGCACCGGCCTGCTGTGTTTCCGAAACGACGGCGCGAACGGTCGAGGCGACGTACTCGACCTGTTCGGGCGTCAATTCCGGATACATCGGCAAAGAAAGGAATTCGTCGGCACACCGTTCCGCGATGGGGAACGAGCCGCGGCCGAGTCCGAGGTGCTGATAGGCACCTTGCAGATGGACGGGGACCGGGTAGTGGATGCCGCAGCTCACACCGCGGCGCCCCAGTTCGGCGAGCACCTCGTCCCGGCGGGCGACGCGGAGAGCATAGACGTGGAAGACGTGACGCGCATAGCCCGCCTCGGCCGGCAGCACGACGCCGGGAAGGTCTGCGAGCAGCTCGGAATAGCGGCGCGCGTGGGTGCGACGCTGGGTGTTCCAGCGCGCGAGGTGCTTCAACTTGATGCTCAACGCCGCAGCCTGGATCCCGTCCATGCGGCCATTCCAGCCGACGTGGGTGTGGTGGTATTTCTTGACCTGGCCGTGGTCGCGCAGGACGCGGATGCGGTCTGCGAGCGCGGTGTCCTTGGTGATCACGCCGCCGCCTTCGCCGATCGCGCCGAGGTTCTTGCCTGGATAGTAGCTGAAACATCCGGCGTCGCCGAGGGAGCCGGCGCGGCGGCCCTTATATTCGGCGCCGTGAGCCTGGCAGGCGTCCTCGACCACCGCCAGCTTGTGACGGCGCGCGATGTCGAGGATCGGATCCATGTCGGCCGGCTGCCCGAAGAGATGCACGGGGATGATGGCCTTGGTCTTCGGCGTGATGGCCGCCTCCACGAGAGCGGGATTCATCGTGTAGGTCGTCTCGTCGATGTCGACGAAGACGGGCTTGGCGCCGGCGTAGGAAATCGCCTCGGCCGTGGCCATGAAGGTGCTCGGGACCGTGATCACTTCGTCGCCCGGGCCGACGCCGAGGGCGAGAAGGGCGAACCACAGCGCGTCGGTACCGTTACCGACACTGATCGACTGCGGTACCTGGCAGAAGGCCGCGAACTCTTCGTCGAATTTGTTGACGAAAGGCCCGCCGGCGAAGGCGCAGGTATCGAGGACTTCACGGATGGCGGCCTCAATCTCCGGGCGGAGCGGGGCGTGGTGGAGCTTTAGGTCGAGAAAGGGAACGTTCATGGAGGGAGTTGAGTTGGAGCTACGCGGACTTGGCGGTATCAGACACGTACCGGAGGATGCGCGCCGGATTGCCGGCGACCACCGCGCCATCGGGGACATTTCGGGTGACCACCGCACCGGCGCCGACAACGGCGCGTTCCCCGATGGTCACTCCGGCGAGAATCGTGGCGTTGGATCCGATCGACGCGCCGCGCTTCACCACCGTGGGGATGCACTGCCAATCCGCCTCCGACTGCGAGGATCCATCGGCATTGGTGGCGCGGGGGAACAGGTCGTTCGTGAACATCACGCCGTGGCCGACGAAGACTTCGTCTTCGATGATCACGCCGCTGCAGATGAACGTGTGGCTGGAAATCTTGCACCGGCGGCCGATGCGCGCGTCCTTTTGGATCTCGACGAAGGTGCCGACCCGGGAATCCTCCCCGATCTCGCATCCGTAGAGGTTGACGAAGCCGAAGACCCGCGCGCCGGCAGCCAGGCGCACGTCGGGGCTGACCCGCAGGAAATCACCGGAAGGCTGGCTCATAGGGGCAGTGAATTCAGGGATTAAACGCCTGAAGACTTGCTGCCCGAGGAGCCAGCGCCGGGCTGGGTGTCGCGCGTGGCGCCCGACAAGGCCGTGGCCGGCGTCGAATGACCGTTGCTGCTGCCGTTGCGAGCGGCCGGCGCGGCCGGGTTGGCGGGTGCGTCGGTATTCCGACCGTCGCCCACAATGTCAACCGGAGCGCCGAAGAGCTCGAGTGATTTGGAGGAAGCTTCGAGGATCCGGACCAGTTGGAGTGCCTGCTCCCCGTCACTGATCGGGCGTTGTCCGGTCCGGATGCAGTCGAGGAAATGCTGGCATTCGATACGCAGCGGTTCCTCCTGCTTCACGTAGGGGATGTAAACGTCCCCGTAGTGGTAGGCATAGTGGAACTCGGCGAACGTGTCGTAGTGCGGCGGGGAATCCACGCGCGCGTCAAAGATCCGGATCTTCTCCAGGCTCGCGAGGTCGTCATAGACGATCATCCGCCGGCTTCCGACGATGGTCATCTCGCGTGTCTTGCGGGGGTCGAGCCAGCTGCTCTGGACGATGGCCGAGCGGTTCTTGGTGAACCCGAGCCACATCGACGTGACGTCCTGCACGCGCGGCGCCACGTTCGAGCTGCCTGAACAGTTCACGCGCTGCGGCTGCTCGCCAAGAATGTAGAGAATAATGGACAGGTCGTGCGGGGCGAGATCCCACGCCACGTTGATGTCCTTCTGGAAAAGACCCAGGTTCAGGCGGCGGGCCGAAATGTACCGGACTTCGCCGATGTCGCCGCGGTCGACGATCTGCTTGATGCGCCGGACAACGGGCGAATAGAGGAACGTGTGCCCGCACATCACGATCTTCCCGTTCCGCTTGGCGGTATCGATCAGATCGATGCACTCGGCCGAACTCGCGGCCAGCGGCTTCTCGACAAGGATGTGCTTGCCGGCCTCGAGGGCCGCCTTTGCCATCCGGTGGTGCAGGCCGACCGAAGTCGCTACCACCACGGCGTCCAACTGCCCTTCCGAGAGGAACCGTCCGAAATCGGAAAACGGCTCGACGTCTCGGTAAAGGTTGTGGATGTGCTTGAGGCGCTCCGTGTTAAGATCGCAAACGGCGCGCAAATGACAGTCCGGCAATGCGGCAAAGTTACGAATGAGGTTGGGACCCCAATAACCGCAGCCGACAACTCCGACGTTGATTTTAGCAGGCATCTTGGTGTGGTCGGTAGAAACGCTTTCTCGCCCAATGGCGGGTCCGCGTCAATCACCCGACAACACCGGACTCGCCGGCTGTAGCCATCGGCACGGTGCCGTTGGAACTTAAGCGGCGGCGAGTTTTCCCCGACTTCGCCCGGATGGCGAACACCAGCTGCTGAAAAATGGCCTTGGGAGTGGAGAACAGAATCTGGAGGTCGAGCCCGAGCGACTGCTTGCGCGCGTACTCGATATCCAGACTCACCATCTGAAGGAACGTGGTGCGGTTTTTGCCCTTCACCTGCCACAGGCCGGTGAGGCCAGGCAGAACCGAGAACCGCTCCCGCTGCCACACTTCGTACTGCTCTGCCTCGTAAGGGATGCAGGGGCGGGGTCCGACCACACTCATATCGCCGCGAGCGACGTTGATGAGCTGCGGCAATTCATCGATTCCCAGCGCCCGGAGGAGACGCGCCCCGGCAATCAGGCGGGGATCTCCGTGATCCAGCTTGAGCATCGGACGGTCCTCCTTCAGGAGGCTTTGCAGATGCTTCTCGTGGGTCGCGGTCGCGCAACCCTGGTGCATGGTGCGAAGTTTGAAGCAGTTGAAGCGGCGTCCGCCTGCTCCCACCCGTTCCTGGACGAATAGGACCCGTCCCTTCGAGACCAGCATCACCCAAAGCGCCGCCGCCGCCAGCAGCGGAACAGCCACTGGCGCGACCGCCACCAGCATCGCGAGATCCAAGCCCCGCTTCCACAAGGGCGTTGGCCGGGCCTTCGGGAAGGCGGGCCCCGTCCGGGCGACGCCATCCCGGCACGTGAGATCCTGTGTCTGAGTAGTAACTTGCTGGGGTAGAGGCGCTTGGATTACGGGCTTCCGTTCCAAGCTTCGGACCGGCCGCTCAGGCCGCTCCTGCACATCGACGAGCGCCTCGACGCCTCCCAAGGCTTCAGCCGCCCACCGATCCATCCCGCCGGATGGCTTCGTCAGCGACCGGCGGGAGGAGGAGGTCCCTTGTGATACGACCGGTTCCCCCAGAACCTGCCGTGTTTGGATAGCAGTTTTCACTTACGACTTGTTTGCTAATACCGCGACCTTGGCGTCACCTCGCTACCAGTTACGGGAGCGAACTTGATCATGCGGCTCGAATTACGTCAACTTGGAAATAGTGATTTTACTCAGATGAGATTTCTTAGATTTGTTGCTTGCCTGTCACCATCCGCTTAACTCGCTTCCAGGCAGTGGGTTGGGCGTCGCTTGCCCACATTCTAGGTGAGCTGCGTAGCAAAATGAGGGGGCTTGCGGTGCCTAGTCCGATTTGAGCAGGCCGATCAGAATCCAACGCGGAGGGAGGGCAGGTCCAAGGCAGGAAGCGCTTTACGGGAGGCCGGTTGACCGGCAAGGTCTGCGCTCGTCAGCAGCGGCCCGGTGGATTGCCGACGTGGCGGAATTGGCAGACGCGCTAGACTCAAAATCTGGTACCCGCAAGGGTGTGTGGGTTCGACCCCCTCCGTCGGCACCAATCCAGCCGGGCCTTTGGCTTCTTGAGCTTCAAGGGTGGTCCTCCGGGAGGTCTCCGGCATCGCCGGATTCCCTGCCTCGCCTCGCAGCGACCCGCGATGAGCGATGAGCGATGAGCGATGAGGACGCGAGGAATCCTTCACCGTCAGACTTGACCCCAAGGGGGGCGCTCCCGCTTCTTGGGGGCGTTCCCGGCGACGGTTCACTGCACGAGGGGTGTTCCCGTGTTCCCGTCGCGGGGAGCCTGTTGATGAACCCCCGTCTCGTGATGCGGCAGGTGGCGAAGAGCTTTGGCGCGACCAGAGCGCTGCGCGGCGTTTCGCTGGAGGTGGGGCCGGGGGAGGTGTTGGCGCTGATTGGCGAGAACGGCGCGGGCAAGAGCACGTTGATGAAGATCCTGAGCGGCGCGTACCGGCCCGACTCAGGGCTCATCGAACTGGATGGCGCTCCGTTCGTCCCGGAGAACCCGATGCACGCCCGGGCCTGCGGCATCGAGATGATCTATCAGGAGCTGACCCTCGCGCCGCATCTGAGCATCGAGGAGAATCTCCTGCTGGGAAACGAACCATCGCGCTGGGGGTGGCTCGATCGTCGCCGTCGTCGAGAACTGGCCCGGCAGGCGCTGGCTGAATTGCACCAGGCCGATCTGCCGCTCGGCACCCCGGCCGGCGAATGCCCGATCGCCATCCAACAGATGGTGGAAATTGCGCGAGCGCTGGTGCGTCAGCCCAAAGTCCTGATTCTCGACGAGCCCACCAGCAGCCTCACCCAGCGGGATGCGGAGACCCTGTTCGCAGCGATCCGCCGCCTGCGCGCGCGGGGTGTGAGCGTGATCTACATCAGCCATTTCCTCGAGGAGTGCCAGTCCCTGTGCGACCGGTACGCGGTGCTGCGGGACGGCGAGAGCGTCGGGGAAGGGCCGATGGCGGACGCGAAACTCTCCGAGATCATCCGCCTGATGGTCGGGCGGGACGTGAAGGAAATCTATCCGCGCCTGGCCTGGAAGGCTGGGGAGCCGGTGCTGGAGGTGCGCGGATTGCGCGGTCGCACGAAACCGGCGCAGGCCGGGTTCACCCTTCGCGCGGGCGAGATCCTGGGCATCGCGGGCCTGGTGGGAGCGGGGCGTACGGAGACCCTGCGCGCGATCTTCGGCCTCGACGAGATGCCGGAAGGTCAGGTTGCCGTGCTGGGCCGGTCGGCGGACCGCGGCGCTCCTGGGTCGAGGTTGGCGCAGGGGATGGGATTGGTGAGTGAGAATCGGAAAGAGGAGGGTTTGCTGCTGGGCCGGAGCATTGCGGACAACCTGACCCTGACCCGGTTCGGTCCGATGACACGCTGGGGATGGGTCCGGGGCGGCGAGCAGGTGCGTCTGACGGCGGATTGGATGAAGCGGCTTGATGTGCGCGCGCGCGAGCCGGGGCAGCCGATCGGCGAGTTATCGGGTGGCAATCAGCAAAAGGTCGCGATCGGGCGACTGCTGCACCATGACGCGCGAATCCTGCTCTTGGACGAGCCCACTCGGGGCATCGATGTGGGGAGCAAGGCGCAGATCTACCGGCTCATGGGCGAGTGGGCCGCTGCGGGGCGCGCCGTGGTTTTCGTCAGTTCCTATCTGCCCGAGCTGATGGGGGTCTGTCACACCTTGGGAGTGATGTGTCGCGGTGTGTTGTCGGAGGTCCGGCCGGTGACGGAATGGACCGAGCACTCCGTGATGGCGGCGGCAGTGGGGCAGGGGGCTGGCGGGGGAGCGGAAAGAGACCGATGAATCCACGTGTATCACGCCTTCTGGGGGCATTGGGACCTTTGCTGGGGCTGGTCTTTGTTACCGGGATGTTCTGCCTGAGTCCGGAAGTGCGCCCGGTCTTCACGACGGGAGGCAACGTCAAGACCGTGCTGACCCAGACCGTGATAGTCGCGCTGGGAGCGCTCGGCATGACACTGATCATCGTGAGTGGCGGCATCGACCTCAGCGTGGGCTCGGTGGTGGCCCTGAGCAGTGTGGTAGCAGCGAAGCTGGTGGTGGCCGGGTACCCGCCCGCGGTGGTCGTGGCGGCGGCCATGGCGACGGGCGGCGTCATTGGCGCGTTGAATGGCGGCATCATCGCCGGGTTTCGCATGCTGCCGTTCATCGTCACCCTGGGCATGATGGGCGTGGTGCGCGGCGCCGCAAAATGGCTGTCCAACAGCCAGACCGTCACGCCGTCCAAGGCGCAGCTCGAGGCCACGTGGGTGGACGACGTCATGACGCCGATGCGTCCGCTCGAGTTTTGGCCGTTTCCGCCGGGGGTCTGGGTGGCGATCCTGCTTTCGGTGGTGATGGTGGTTGTGCTGCGCCAGACCGTCTTCGGGCGCTACATCTTCGCGCTTGGCTCGAACGAGGCGACGGCGCGGCTTTGCGGGATCCGTGTGCCGCTGCAGAAATTCTTCATTTACGCGCTGGCGGGACTCTTCTTCGGGCTGGCGGGACTGATGCAGTTCTCGCGGCTCAACCAGGGGGATCCGTCGATCGCCATCGGGCTTGAACTCGACATCATCGCGGCGGTGGTGATCGGAGGGGCGAGTCTCAATGGCGGCACGGGCAGCATCATGGGCTCGATGATCGGAGCGCTGATGATGGCCGTGTTGCGCAGTGGCGCGAGCCAGA
The DNA here is from genome assembly GCA_964647675.1 of uncultured Verrucomicrobiota bacterium. Taxonomy (GTDB): domain Bacteria; phylum Verrucomicrobiota; class Verrucomicrobiia; order Limisphaerales; family CAIMTB01; genus CAIMTB01. The sequence goes on from CAZYJB010000013.1 coordinate 14,276, forward strand.
TGGGCTGGCCCACCTACATGCAGGAGATCATCATCGGCATTGTCATCGTGCTGGCCGTGGGGCTCGACAAGTGGCGCCAGCATCGGGCGGCGCAGCGAGGCGGCTGACCTCGGTCTGCGCGCCGCGGAACACCACCTCTGCGGGTCAGCGCGAAGCGCCTGGAAAGCCGAGCTGCCGGAAGGCCTCGAACGCGACCAGAGCGACACAGTTCGAAAGGTTCAGCGAACGCGCGTCGGGGTTGGCCATGGGAATATGAAGCCAGCGATCCGCGTTCGCTTCGACCAGCGCCCGGGGTAGTCCGGCGGTCTCCCGGCCGAACACGAGCCAGTCGCCGGATTGGAACGCAGCCTCGTCGTAACGCCGCGGTCCGCCTTGTTCGACGAACCAGAGGCGGTCTTCCGGTCGCAAGTGCCGGGCGAACTGCGGCCAGTCGGCCCAGCGTCGCCAGTCCACGTGGTTCCAGTAATCCATGCCGCCGCGCCGGAGCATGGCGTCGTCGAGCCGGAAGCCCAGCGGTTCGATGAGATGGAGTTGGGCGCGGATGCCGGCGCAGAGGCGCGCGACGTTGCCGGTATTGGGTGGAATCTCGGGTTCGACCAGCACGATGCGCAGCGGGGCGGACGGCGGGACGGGTGCGCTGCGGCTGCTCATTCGGCGTCCTCCGCGGGGTGGGCGGGCGGGGAAGTTTCATCGCCTGGGCGCGGGTAGTGGACCTTCCAGAGGACGAGACCGTGGGCGGGTGCGGTCATGCCGGTGGCCCGTCGATCGCGGCCGGCGAGAAGCGCGGGGAGGTCATCCGGCGCAAACTTCCCCATCCCGACCTGCACCAGCGTCCCGACCACACTGCGGCACATCTTGTAGAGAAATCCGTCGCCGGCGATGACCACGGTGATGGCCGGGCCGCGGCGCCGCACTTCGCAGTGGGTCACGGTGCGCACGGTCGACCGGCGGCGGTAGCCCGGATTGACCGTGAAGGCGGCGAAGTCATGGCGCCCGACGAAATGCCGGGCGGCCGCTTTCATGGCAGGGAGATCGAGTGGGCGGGTCACGTGCCACGCCTGATGTCGGTGCAACGGGTGCAGTGCGGCATGGTTCCAGATCAGGTAGCGGTATTCCTTCCCGGTCGCTTGGAAACGCGCGTGGAACTCCGGCGGCACGCGGCGAGCGGCAAGGAGCCGGATGTCCGCCGGCAAATGGGCGTTGAGCGCGAGGACCAGCTTGCGGGCGGACATCCTCCACTCGGGCAATGGCAGATCGACGTGCGCAATGAGGGCGCGGGCGTGGACTCCGGTGTCGGTGCGGCTGCAGCCGTGGACGGCTCCGGCGCCGGGGAAGAGGCGTTGCAGCGCGGCTTCGACCAGGGATTGGACGCCGGTCCCCACCTTTTGGGCCTGCCAGCCTTGGTAGGCCGTGCCGTCGTAAGCGATTTCGAGGCGCAGGCGGACCAGGTCGGGGTTCATGACGGGACGGCTGCCGGGCCGGAGGAAGCCTAAGTGGGCGGCGCTCCGGCGGCCGCCTGGGCGTCGAGGTAGCTCTGCAGGAGGACCGCGGCCGCGGAAGAATCGACGCGCCCGCGGCGTTCGCGTTCGCGAGCCCCGGTCTCGGCGAGGAGACGGTGGGCCTGGAGCGAGGTCAGGCGCTCGTCCCAGGTGCGGACGGGTATCGGGATCGTCTCGCGCAGGAGATGCACGAAGGCCTCGACCTTCTGGGCTGCGGGGCCATAGGAACCGTCCATGTCGCGGGGCATCCCCACGACGATGAGGGCCACCTCGCGTTCCGGAATGAGCGCCGTGACGCGCCTGAGGAAATCCGCCAGGGGCTCGGCGGGGATAAAGTCGAGCGGGTGCGCGAGCATGCCGAGTTCGTCGCTGATGGCGACGCCGATTCGGACC
>CAZYJB010000014.1:0-5665 GCA_964647675.1 uncultured Verrucomicrobiota bacterium
GCGTGACCGAGCGCACGCGTGAGATCGGCATCCGGCGCGCCATCGGCGCCAAGAAACGACACGTGATGACGCAGTTCGTGCTCGAGGCCGTCGCCCTCTGCCAGATCGGCGGCCTCGCCGGAGTCTTGCTCGGGGTGGTGGTGGGGAATCTGGCCGGACTCGCACTGGGGTTCGCCGTGGTCATTCCGTGGGACTGGGTCGTTCTGGGCATGGTGGTGTGCTCGGCGGTGGGCCTCATCTTCGGCACCTATCCCGCATGGAAGGCCGCCCAGCTCGATCCCATCGAGTCGTTGAGGTACGAGTAGTCCCGGCCATTGGGCCGATGCCTGGAGAGCCGGCGCACCGCTGCCTTTTCAGGCGGGCGAGGGGCGGGACCCGGAGCTTCCTCCCCGGCGAACCTGCTCGGTCACCAGCCGCAGTACGGTCGGTAACGCGAGGACCGCCTGTTGCCATGAACCGCCCAGGCAACGATCGAATTGCGTGGGAGTGAGCATGGTTCCGGAGTGAGGGGCTGCCTCGCGCGCCGGGTTGTAGAGGCGCTCGGCATCCCCGCCGGTGGCCCGAATCGGCAGCACGAGCTTCGCGGCCGCGATGGCTTCACGCCCAATGCGTGCCGTCCCTCCCCGACCGGAAACCAGGATCACGGCGTCCGCCATTTCGACGCTGCGCCGGATGGCTTCGGCGGTCGAAGGTGCGGATTCCATCGAAACCCCCTGCGCGATCAACGGGCGTTCGGGCTCGAGAATCATGTGGATCCAGGCCTCGGGGTCGAATCGCTCCAGATGCAGGCGGCGTTGCATGGATTCGGTGACCGCGGCATCGACCCCCGGCCACCCGCCGGCGATCAAGCCCGCGCCGGAAGCGACCAGCACGGTCCCGATCGCCCACGCCGCCTGCCCCACCTCCACAGGAAGTGCCCGGTCTCCGAGGCCCGCGATGAGGATCCGCACGGACGGCACTCGCTGCGGAGGCGCGAAAGGTCCCTCGCCGAGCGGATCATCCAAATCGCCGTGCCAGAGGTCGGCGCCGGCCTGATGAAGGGAGGCCCGCACCTCGCCGCCGACATCGGGCGAGGGCTGCTCGCGCGCGGCCAGCGTCTCGAGGTCGATTCGGATCAGGCGCTCGTGGGTCAGGGCGACCTGCGGCGGGAGGACCTTGCTGGCGACCGCCTCGCGCAGCCGCGACTGGAATTCCTCCGCAGCGGCCTCGATTCCCCGCGGGTGAATCGACAGTGCAGCCGTGAACTGCGCGAGCGTGATGGCGGCGAGGCTGCATGCGGAGAGCGGCTCGGCCGGAGATCCGGGGTCGTCGGCGAGGGCAACGGGATGCCCAAGGTCGGCGCTCAACTCCAGGACCGCGAGTTGCTCGAGCGCGGCCGGGTCCGGCGGCGCTCCATGGGTGCCGGGCACCGGCCAGCCGAGCATGCGGCGCGCGGCCCGAACGGCCACGATGACGCGATGCCAGCGCGGCAGCCGCAGGAAGTCGTCCAACCACGTCGGCCTCCTGAAGCGCCAGGGCTCCCGAGACCCGAGCTTTGCCTCTTCGCCGCTCATCTCGGCGCGGCCCTCGTCGGCCTGGAGGGCCGCATACTCCTCCCGTTCCATGAGCGTGAGGACCAGGGTGGCAAGGAACGCCTGCAGCCAATCCACCCAGGCGGATGAATCGATCTCCGATTCGTTCCACGCCACCACCATCAACGCAGGCTGCGCGACGCCGCGGCGGATCACCCGATTGGGAAATGGAAGGATCCAGGCCGATCGCGGACTCGTGTCCGATGGGAGCGGCGGGGCGGGAAAGTCAACCTCCGCCGCCGCCGCGGATTCGAGCTGCCTCGGCCGGAACCCAGCGGGCGAGATATCTGGCAAACCGAAGAGCGAAGCCCATCGCGCGTCCTCGGCGCTGAGGAAGACCGGAGACTTGTCGTGGTAAGCGCGAAAGAGAGGCTCGGACGTCAGAATCGGCGGGAGTGGTGGACTGAGACTCCCGGCGAGCTGAGCGAAAGACCCTTCGCCCGCATAGCGCAACAGAATCGCGGTCGCCGCGGAATCCGGCGTCCCCATGGGATCCTCCTGGTCACTCGCGCCCAGCACCGCCCGAGCGATCTCCAGCAGATCATGCCAACTGACCTTTCCTTGATCGTCCCAGAGCCGGACGAGAAGTTTCGCCCATGATTCAGCGCCGCCCTGTTTCGCCGCGGCGTTCAACTCTTCAGCCGGGCGTCCCCAGGCATGAAACAGGGCGTGTAAGCGATGATCGATGCGCGTCTCGAGTCCCACCACCTGCCAACGCTGCGCAGGTAGATCCGCCATCGCTTCCTCTAGGCTCGCAATGGGTGCCCTGGAGAGATCCGCCAAAGGCGAGGCTTCCGCCGGAGGCCTCGGGGGTTCGGGCGGCGCAGGTTTGGGCGTGTTGGCGAGCGCGGCCAGTTCCTTGAGCACGCGTGGAAGGAGCTCGCTTGCGCGGTTGGTTGAGATGAAGGCACCCGCGCCCAGGGCACGCGCGGCGAGCAGGGGTGCAAGTCGTCCCGCGAAGAAGCCCACGGGCTGCGTGAACCCATGTTCCCGCATGCGCGTGAGGAGTTCGAGTCCCGCGCGGTCGTTGCCGGAGCGATGGTGATCGGAAAGGACCAGATCGATGCGTGGCAGGGTGGAATTGCCCAGGCGAACAAGCGCCTCTTCAGTGTCCGTGGCGAGTTCGACGTCGACTCCCTTCTTCTGGAGCTTTCCCACGTGTCGCGAATTGTTCTCGGGCTGGTCGTCGACCCAGAGGATGCGCTTGCCGCGGATCCGCTCGGGGAGGGGACCGGACGGGTGGTGGGAAGCCGGAAGCGAGGCGTTTCCTGCGATGGCAAAGGCCCGCGCCATGGCTTCGATCCACGAAACCTGATCGCGCCAACCAGGTCCGCGCTCCTCGAGGCGGACGGTGAGGACCAAGGCCACGGGTCCGCCCTCCGGTGCCATGGGCGTTGCCAGTTCGGCGGGTGTGGATTCGGCGCCTTCGACCACGGACCGGTTTTCGTGGAAGGCAGTGCCAACACCCGGTCCTGGAATCGGGCGCGGCGGCTCGGGTCGCGGGAGGTTCAGGAGGTTGGCGTCCCGCGCCAGGTCGAGGACGCGGTACCAGACTCGGACCTGAAGCGCCGACTCCAATCCCGCGGCCCATTGCGCGAGGCGCATGAGTTCCACCAGGCCGAAGGACGGAAAGTCCGGCAGTGAAGTGAAGGGGAGCCAGGCCTCGGGAGTACGAGCCGCCAGGATCGCGGCGAGGTGTTCTCGCGGGAGACCCAGACGCCGCAGTCGGGCGCGAATGCGACGGGCGGCAGCGCGTGGGAGAATCGAGGCGGGCGGAGGCATCGGTGCCGCCGCGCCGATCTCGACGTCGAGGTCGCGGACAGGCCCGGTCCGATCCGCGACTTGAGCCTCGGATCCGCGCGGACTTTCATCCTCAACAGGCGGTTTGGGCGGCGGCGGTGAGGCGGAGGCACGAGCGCTGAAGAATCGCCTCCGCGCGGCCTCGGCGTAGGCGCCGCCCAGACGGCGGAGGAGTCCTGCGGCGATGCGTCCGAAGATCTCCGTGTCCGGATTCTGTGCGAGAGGGGACGGTTCTGCGGGTTGCAGCGGATCCGCGAGCACGGCCTCAAACCCGAGTTCGGCGCCGTACTGGTCGCGCACGTATTCGCCCACGACCGTTTGGACACGCACCATCTGGAGTGTGTCGGAGGCGTGGAGCAGGAGGTCGCGGACCTCGGGGCGGAACTCATAATCGATGGATTCGGGGTCCACCGCGGTCGCGGATCCGGGCGCGCGCACGAGCAGGTCGCTGAACAGGAACTCGGCGAGATGCGACTGATCGGAGGCGGGGAGCAGGGCGGATTGGATCACGCGGAGCACGGACAGCCGCAGTGGGGCGGAGGCGAAGAGGAGCGCGAGCCCCCATGCCGGATGCGAGGCGTGGGCGTAGAAGTGGTCCACTCTCGATGGCGCATCGCCTGCTTCAGCGGGGGCCGGGGCGGGGGGCGCCGCCAGGATCGAGGCCACGGGCGTGCGTCGGGGGACCAGCGCCGCGGTGCGTGCTCGCTGCACGCCGCCGACCACCCGCGCCCAGGTTCCGGCATTGGTGAAGGGCCGGCTGAGCGAGAAAACCGGAATGGCGCCGGAGGATGCCTCAGGTGCCGCGTCCCAGCGTTGCCACGGGAGGCTTTCGAGCTGGCGGTTGGGACTTCCGGCGCGCGCCGCCTGAACCCAGACGCGGGTCGCGCCTGCCATGGGCGTGCGATGCCAGAGCCGTTCCGGCAGCAGATGCGCGAGCGACACGATCTGGTCCCGCCCCCATAACTCGAGCAGGCGCGTCATGCCCGGTCCGGACCACGCCGTGCCGAGTGTGTCCGAGGCCACGAGGATGATGCGCCGGCCGTCGGGCGAGAGGAGTTCTGTGGGCGACCGCGGCATGGGCGATGACGCGGATCGCAGGACGGGTTCGGTGCGGGAGGTGTCGAGGGTCCAGAGACGGAGGTCGCGGAAGAGGGCCGCGTGCTGGAGGGTTCGCCGAAGTTCGTGGAGGGTGTCGCGCCACAATCCCATCGACGGGCTGTGATCCAGCACGAGGGCGAGATCGAGCCAGCGCTCGGGCGCAGGCGTTTCGGTGAGGGTCCAGACGAGCGTGTCGGCGATGCGGCGGACGTTTTCCTCTTCGTCGAGGATGCGCCGCGTGCGGGACGGAACCGCGCGCCGCAACGGGCGCAGGGCCCTGATGAGTTCGTGGCTGCCTGGAAGCGCGCGCCCGGAAGGGATACGAAGCGAGACACCGGAGGCTCTTCCGGCGGCGATGGGCGCCTCGATTCGACTTCCGGAGGGGATGCCGACACCCGAGGGATCCTCGGATTCCGGAGCGGCGGAGGCATCGGGAATGGGTGGGGGCGGTGCAGGGGGTTCCCCCGCGGGGCCATCCGCTCGCGGGGCTGGGGGTGCTTCCGCCTCCGACTTTGCTGAGTCATCCGCCTCCTGGGTGTTGACGGCCGCCCTCGCGGCAAGGTCGAAACCGGCATGGTCGCGCAGCCAGAGAGCATCGGCGATCTCATCACCCGAGATCTGCCAGCCCAGTCCGCGCAGTCCGGCGATCAGTCGGTCGAAGGCGTTCTCGGGTGAACGGCCGGACGTGGCGTCCTTGGGCATGGGCGGGACTCAGGCCTGCGGGTCGTTGAGCGCTTGGAGCACCACGGCCCGGAGTTGCGCGAAAGAGGCCTCGACTCCGGCGTGCTTTACCAGGTGCAGGGCGTTGAGGAACTGATCGGTGGCAAGCTGGCGGCCCTTCTGGTCCCTTTCCACGACGAACTCCTCGATGAGCTTGCCGAACTCCTCCTGCACCTCCTCCACCGTGCGGCCAAAACGGGTCGCGACGATGCGCACGAGCTGTTTGGGCTTCGGCGCATCGAGCTTCAGTCGCAGGCAGCGGCGCAGGAACGCGGGCGGGAAATCGCGCTCACCGTTGCTGGTGAGCAGGACGATGGGGAACGCCGCGCATTGGACCTTGCCGCGTGGCACCGGGAAAACGCCTCCATCCGCCATGGAAATATCGAGCTTTTCGAACTCCGGCTTCTTGGGCAGTCGCTCGAGCTCGGGGATCTTGAAATAGCCATCCTCGAAGACGTGGAGCAGGTCGTTCGGCA
>CAZYJB010000014.1:5675-15452 GCA_964647675.1 uncultured Verrucomicrobiota bacterium
AGGTCGACATCGCCCTTGTCGATCTCGTCAATGAGAAGGATTCGCGGACGTTCGGCCGTGGAGTCGGCCAGTGCGGTTCCCAGCGGCCCCAAGGTCAGGAACTCGCGGATGTCGGGCGCCTCTCGGGGATCGTCGTGGTCCTTATCCCTGCCCTGGAGCATGAACTGATGAAGTCGGCCGACGGCGTCGTACTGGTAGAGCCCGTCCTTGAGCACGGTACGCGAGGTGATGGCCCACTTGAGCACCTCGTCGAGTTGAAGCTCCCAGCGGATCGCCTCGGCGAGGGACGATTTTCCCGTGCCGGGCGGTCCGGTGACGAGGAGGGGACGGCGCAGGTAGATCGCGGCGTTGATGGCTTGGATCTCGGCGGGTTCGAGGATGTGGTCGCGGCCCTGGGATTCGCGGGACTCCTTGGAGAACGTGCGCCACGGCGGAGCCACGGGGCTCTTCCATTCCCGCGGCTCGCGATCGCCGCGGAAGACCAGGTTTCGAATGGGGCTCGGTCCCGGAGGTGGCTCGGGGTCGGGCGCGGTGGGGTTCTTGGGTGATTTGGGCTTCATGCGACGGGATCGGCGGGCAGCGCCAGGGGCGCGGCGACGGGCGGGGCGGTGGTCGGGTCGTCCCAGAGCACCGAGAACGCGGGCAGGGCGCGGTCCCGACCCGCCCGTAGTTGCAGCACTTCCTCGGGCCACCGCGCGGGATCGGTTCCGATGAGTTTCTGGGTCAGCAGGGTGCGCGCGGTACCCCTCTTCCTGGGACGCTCGCGCAACCAGACCGCCAGCGGGATGCTGTGATCGACCACAATGCTTTTCAGGTAGACCACGGGCGTGGCTGATGCAATCTCCAGCGGTCCCAATGAAAAGAAGGCCAGCGCTTCGGCCGGGTCATCGCCGTCCTCCGCCCAGGCCGTGTCGTGGGCGGAGACCGCGGTGCCGAGACGGGTCCATTTCGAGGAGTGACCTGAATGCACCGGGCGGTCCGCCGTGGGAAGGCGGTCGAGGCTGCGGATGAGAACGGGGACCACTTCGCCGCTGGTGCGCGTGGTGTCGGGAGGCCACGGCGCGGTCTCGAGGTCCATCGACAGCAGTTCAAGCGGCAGCGCGACCTCGATGACGAGGCTGCCGTCGGGAGCAAGGCTGCGGGCGACGAGGGCGAGTTCGGGCAGAAGTTGAGGCAGATCTGCAGCCGGCTGGCCTTCGTCGCGCAGGGCGGGATGCCGCACGGGCACCGGCGCGGTCGCTGCGTCCGACCGGCGCAGCCAGGCCCGGATCCGGTACACGGGATGATCGGGGTCACTCTCCATCGGCTGCGCGGCCACGATCTGCAGGCGGTGGGTCGGCGCGAACGCGTCGGGAGACGCAGCGGCCGCCGCGGGCGACGAGCCGCTTCCCTTGCCGCGGAGATGGTGCAGGGTTCGACCGAGCCTGGCTGCGACGCTGTTCTCCCAGTCCGCGATCGAGGCCGCGGTGGGCGCGCTCAAATGCGGCCGGCAGCGTTCGAGGAACCGGAAGAGCGGATGGGAACTCTCCGGCTCCTCGGAGAGATTCTTTTCCGAAAGCTGCTCCACGGCATGCTGCCAGGCGGGCTGGCGCGGATCGCTCGAGAGCAGGTCGTAGGGCAGGACTCCCTTGAAGGCCTGTCGCACCGCTGCGTCCGGGAGTGGTGGGACCATCGCGTCGAGGGCGCGGTCGAGGGCATACCACTCGAGGAACCGGATGGAGCGCGCGAGGATTCCGTCGAGGCAGGAGCCGAGGCCCGCGAGCTGGCGTGGCTCGAGGCCGTGGAGCAGGACGACGGTGCGGATGAGTTCGTGGAGCTGCCGCGGGCTGGCCGCGCAGTTCGCCACCAGGGAGTCAGTCTGGGCTCTGACGTTCGCGGCGGTATTGACCCATTGACCGAAGCTCAGCTCCTCCAGGAGCGACTCGATGCTTCGGATCGTCTTGAACGCAGGAAGCTCCAGCAGCGCCGCGGTGATCCGCGCGCAGGCGTCGACGTCACGGGCGAAGCTCATGCCCCTGCTCCTCCGCCCGGCGAGAACCGCGCCGCCTCCCGCTCGAAGTCGCCGACGGCGGCGGAGCCATCGAGAAGCCGCAGCGCCTCGATCAGGCTCGCCATGCCGCCGACGCGCTCGAGGCAGGTGTTCAGTAACCCGAGAACGTCGAAGGCATCCGAGCTGGCCCGGTCGATGTAAATCCTCACGTCCTGCGGCAGTTCTGCGATGAACGCTTCGCGCCGGACCGCGTTGGCGATCGACGGACAGGCCAGCAGCGCGTCGCGGAGTCTCACCTTCTCGGGGAGGGTGAGCTTTCGACCCGCCTTCGTGAACCGCAGCGGAGGCGACACGCCGGCCGGTGTCTCGTAGGCGTAGAACGCGGGCAGTTGGTCGACCGCCACCTTCGCCTTGTTGAGCTCGAGAAACCGCCGCCGCAACGTCTGCCCGACCAACGCCATGTCCGGAGGCCAGATGTCGGTCGGAGTCGTGGCGAGGAGCGGCAGGAGTTCGCGCGACATCAGACCGGTCTGCGCGGCCTGGAGATTCTTCGCGGCCTGTCCATCCTGGGCGGCGACGAGGAGGCTGAATTCCCGACCCGCTATGGGATCGCCGGCTCCCAGCGCCGCATGCGGAAGCATTCGATTGAGTCCCACCAGGTGCGCGTGCGTGGCGCAGGCATCGACGACAGCAACGACCCGGCGGAATGCGGAGGGCTGGGACGCCGCGGTCGACGCGAGGAAGTCGCGGAGAACCCCGGTCTGGAAGGTGATGGAATGAGCCTCGGTGGCGTCCGTGAAGAACAACGCACGTCGTCCCTCAGTCTGCACCACCCCATGCCCGCCCCACCACAGCCAGAATACCTCCGGGGCGGCGGCCGTGAGTTCGCGGGTGAGTGCGTCGACAAATACTCTCTCCGTCGCAGCCCGGTAAGTGACTCCCGCCGGAAGTGGCGGCACGTCCGCCGGGAGCTGCTTCACCGGTCCGGTCAGGAACACCGTGATGTTCCCGGGCGGCACACCGCGGGAAATCAGCCAGGCCACACAACGATGCGCGTCCGCCACCGGACCCGGCAGATCCCAGGTGGGACCGAATCCGTACTGTTCGATCCCCACCACGAAGGCGCGCGTATTTCGGGGATCGGCGTTCATGGTTGGAGCAGCTCGGGAAGGGCGATCTTCCAGAGGGTCGGGTTGCTCCAGTACCCGCTGTGGGACGCGGGGAAGCGGAGGCCGTTGTCGAGTTCGTGATCCACCGTCCGGCCGCCGAAAACCGGGGCGGCGCAGTAGGCGAGCAAGTCCTGGGGATCGAAGAAGTTCACCCAGCGTGGGAAGGACGCGGGAAGCTCGTGCGGCAGCGGCGGCGGGGGTTGCGAGGGATCGACGGGTTCGGGCAGTGGACGGGAAGTCAGGGCGCCGATCTCATAGAAATACGGTGCCTGCGAGCCCGCCGTGATGAGGAGTCGCACCCCGGGCTCGGGCTCCTCGAGCAGGGTGTCGACACACGCGATCCCTCCCAGACTGTGCGCCAGCAGCACCACCGGCCCGTCGGCCGCCAAGCGTCGGATCTCGGAGCGCACCAAGGTCCGCAGCCGCGCGCCACGCGCCTGGTACCACAGGATGTCTCCGATCGCGGGGGATCCGACGTCGGTCATCGATCGTCGTCGCGTGCGGATGATCCACGGACTGCCCGCGGCCGCAGCCCCGGCGACCACGCCCGCTACCGCGCCGTTCCAAAGACCCTTCACGAAGGCCGTGGCGCTGCGGACCTCGCCTTCGAGATGCGAGGCCAACCGATCGACCAGTTCATCACGTTCAGCCGGCTGGCCGGCCACCGTGTCCAGGCCTTCGGTCTCGTCGTCCGTTGCCCCGTTCTGGGCGAGCATCGTCGCGATGACGGCGCGGGCGAGGGTCCGGTGGACGGGCGTCGGCTGCGCGATCAAGACCCGCCGCACCAGAGCTTCGGACGAAACCGAGGATCGCGCCCGGTCGTAGGCCGCGCGCAGGGTCCAAAGTTCGAGCCGGCGGGCGAGTTCCGCTCCGGCTTCGGTGGAGTCGAGGACGCCTTGGAGGGTCTCCAGGGCCACCGGGGTTTGCTGCGCTGCGTTGGGCGGGAGCGGACCCGCGGTGGCGCTGCCCGCCAGCACGCGAAACTCGAACAACGGATCGCGGTCGAGCGAGACCCAAAGGGCGTCTTCGCCCTCGGCCTTGCCGGGTGTCGCCGGCGCCGAGCCGGCTGACGCGAGCGCCGGTGCGCGCGTCGTCGCGTAATTCGGGATCGAAGCCCCCTTAAACGTCAGACGCGTGCCGAGCTTCGTCCCCCAGTCGATGCCGATGACCCGCACACGGTCCACGGCTGGGCTGAGCGCGGACGCGATTTTGTCGAGACTGTCGCGGTACGCGGCCTTTCGGGTGCCGGTACCGTGGATGAACAGGACCGTGATCATGTGCCAGGGCGAATGAGGGTGCAGTTGGCGCCCCGTCGGCAAGGGGTGGGGAGCGGGCCGTGGTTGATGAGTACCATGGAAGCAACATCACTTCCGTTCTTTCAAGCGCGGGGATCCCGTGTTCGGTCGTTCGCTGCGTGGGGAACGGGGCGGCGTACGCGCACTTTACAGGGAGGGTACTCGCATGTATTCAACGTCGTATGTCACGGGTTTTGACGGTCCGGATCGAGCCGGAGTTGTTGAGCCGGGCCGAGGCGCGTGCGGTTCAGCTCGGCCTTGATCGCGCTGGTTATGTGCGGGATCTGATCGAGCGGGATTTGGAGGTGGGAGGGTCGCCCATTAGGAGGAAGTTCGCATCCGAGGATCTGGTCGGCGCATTTCGGCTGGGGGGCGTGTCCGCCACCAACGCGAGGGTGCGGGAACATCTGCGCCGCCGGATCACCGATCGCCGTGAAACCCATCGCTGACACCGGGCTGATCGTTGCCCTCCTCGCCGTCGACGATCCTGCTCACGATTGGGCAGCGGAGGCCTTTCGGCGCCATGGCCCTTTCCATGTCTGTGAGTCGGTCCTCGCTGAGGCGGCGAGTTTCTTCCCCAATCCCAAACCGATCCTGACGATGGTGGCTCGCGGAGATCTGATCATCGACTTCGATCTGGCGGGGGAACTCCCGCGGGTGTTGGCGCTGGTCACGAAGTATGCGGATCGGCCCATGGACTTGGCGGATGCTTGCGTGGTGCGCATGTCCGAACTGGCGTCGCGATGCAAGGTCTGGACCTTGGATCGCGCCGACTTTTCCGCCTATCGGCGTCACGGGAGGCAGTCGGTACCCTGCGACTTTCCGCCGCTGAATTGAGGTGATGCTTCAGCTCCGGCGCTTCGGCGCGACGGTGGGCTGTCAAACGCACGGCCGGTCCCGGTGAAAGGGGCGCACTTCCCGTTTGACGTTCGCTCCATCGCGGGCGAGGGAAGAGACCGCCGGAAGCTCGAAGACCCCCCATGATACCGTCGCGCGCGCGCTGCTGGTTCCTGCTCTCCCTCGGTGCCTTCCCCCTTCTCGTCACCGGTGCGGATTGGCCGCAGTACCGGGGTCTGAATCACGACGGCTCGAGTTCGGAGACGATGCGGACGGACTGGGCCCAGGTGCCGCCGCGGGTGGTCTGGCGCAAGACCCTCGAACCCGCCTGGAGCTCGATCAGCGTTTCGGGCGGGCGCGCGTTCACGCAGGTCAACCGGCGGGTGGGCGGCGAGGCGAGAGAAGTCTGCATCGCCCTGAACGCGGCGACCGGGGCCGAGTCGTGGTCCGCAGATCTCGATCGCGCCGCCTATCCGGATAGAGGAACGGGTCCGACCGACGGCCCACGTTCGACTCCGAGTGTGGTTGGCGATCGCGTGTATGTGTTCACGTCGTATCTGAAGTTGTACTGCCTGCGGGCGGATACCGGGGCAGTGGTGTGGAGTCGGGACTTCGTCGCCGAGTTCCCCGGCACGGAAACGATCGACTGGCAAAACGCGGCGTCTCCGCTGGTGGTGGGCGATCTGGTTTACGTGAATTCGAACGTGTCCGGGCGCCGACTGATGGCGGTGCGGACCTCGGACGGCACGACGGCCTGGAGCGGGCAGAATGACGCCATGACGCATGCGACCCCGGCATTGGCGACGATCGGCGGCGTGCCCCAGGTGGTGTTCTTCACCCGGCGCGGGTTGGTTGGCGTCGTCCCCGAAACCGGTGTCGTGTTGTGGCGTTATGAGTTCTCGCCGTCGGGGACGTCGACGGCCGCGACCCCGGTGATTGCCGGGGATTATGTGTACGGTTCGTGCGCCTACGCGCTGGGCGCGTGGACGGCCCGGATCGTGCGCTCGGGCGCGACGTTCGCGGTTCAGCAGACCGATTTCAAACGGAGCAGCTCGTACCAGAACCACTGGGCGACGCCGGTGCATCACGACGGCTTCCTGTACAGCGTTGTGGAGCGCAGCTTTCACAGCCTGGCGTGCTTCGACCTGGAGGGTCGGACCAACCGTTGGACCACGACCAGGGTCGGTTCGGGAAATCCCGGGTACGCCTCGTTGATCAAGGTGGGAGGCCAACTGCTGGTCCTGACCGAGCCCGGGGAACTGGTCGTGCTTCGGCCGGATCCCTCGGCGCCGGTCGAAGTGGCGAGGTTCCAGGCTCTCGGCGGGACGAGTTGGAACCATCCGGCGTTCTCGGGCGGCCGCATCTACGCGAGGAGCAATATCGAGATGGTCGTCCTGGATGTCGCCACCGCGGCCGCGCCGCTGCCCGAGTTCCGCCTCGAGGCCGAGGCCCTCCCCGATCTCGGCCGGCTTCGGCTGCGCGTGTGGTCGACCACGCAGGTGCCGTTCGCTGCGACGGACACGGCGCGGATCGAAGTTCAGTCGTCACCGCTGCCGGATGCCTCGGGGCCGGTGTGGAACTCCCTGGGTTCCGTCGCCTTCGTCCTCCGGGAAGGCGGCTGGCTCGAGGCGGAGTTCCCCAGTCCTTCGGCATCGGCACTCTTCCGGGCGGCCGAGCGGCGGAATCCTTGAATCCTGAAGCATCCCTGGCTGCCATGAACTCGCATCTTCTCGAACGAGGGTCTGCTGCGCGGGTCGAAGGTCGGCGGCTGGTTGTGGGGGGCGGCCGGTCCGCATTCACGCTGATCGAGCTGCTGGTGGTGATCGCCATCATCGGGATTCTGGCGTCCCTGCTGCTCCCGGCACTGGCCAGCGCGAAGGAACGCGCGCGCCGCACGGTGTGCCTGAACAACATGCGGCAGTTCACGCTGGCGGCCCTGTTGTACGCCGGGGACAACGAACAGCGTCTGCCGCCGGGTGGGACGGACAAGGACGACCAGCGGGACACGCACACGCCGATCTTTTCCTCGATCAACAAGTCGAACCTCCTGCGCTACACGACCGAGTTGAAGGCGTTCGATTGTCCGAATCTCAACCGATGGATGGAGCGGCCCGACTGGCGGAACCATCCCGACTACGGCGTTGCGATCGGGTACCACTACCTGGGCGGCCACCCGAACACGCCCTGGGAACTGATCGACGGCGTGACCAACACCTGGGTGTCCCCGCAGAAATCCACCGACGATCCGCAGCTCACGCTGATCGCGGACCTGAACGTCGATTCCCCCGTGTACCAGCGCATTCTCGCGCCGCACGCGGCGAGTGGCCCGCGCGTGGCCGACGACGCCTACTTCGACGATCATCCGGAGGCATACGATCAGCGGCCGGAAAACCTCGGGGCGAAGGGCGGGAACGTCGGGCTCCTCGACGGTTCGGTGCGGTGGAAGGACATCCGGCAAATGCGCCGGTATCGCGGCTCGCAGATCTGGGGTGCGGACGGCTGTTACGGGTACTGGTGACCGACGGGCTCCGAGATCCTTTGAAGCCGGTCCGCGTGTCGCGCGTCCAAGACGCGGATCCGGCCCGGTGCCGGGCCTGCGCAGCGATTCCAACCGACGCCAACCGACGGACGGGAAGGAGCTTGCGGGGCTCGCCGGATCTGGCGGAACTTGGCGCCGGTCGAGTCGACCTAGACCCCCATCACGATGAACATGACGACGATTCCCAGCCGGCTGGCGCGCGCCGCGGCACTGGCTCTCCTCGCGGGCGGATTGACGGGCCTGAATGCGATGGCCGCACCTGCGGTGGGTGAGGCGGCGCCCGACTTCACGTTGAAGGCCAGTGATGGCAAGACCTACAAGCTGTCCGATTTCCGCGGCAAGCAGGCCGTGGTGATCGCCTGGTTCCCCAAGGCCTTCACGGGCGGCTGCACCGCGGAATGCAAGTCGCTGCGCGAGAACAGCGCGGCGGTGCGCGGGCTGAACGCGGCCCTGTTCGCTGCAAGCGTGGACGACGCGGAAACGAACCGGAAGTTCGCGGAGTCGCTGGGCCTCGACTACCCGATCCTCGCCGATCCCACCAAGGAAACCGCCAAGGCCTTTGGCGTGCTCAATGCCGGCAATGGACTCGCGCAGCGCTGGACGTTCGTGATCGGCAAGGACGGCAAGATCGCGGTGATCGATCAGAGCGTCCAGGCCAGCGCCCACGGCGCGGCGGTGTTGGAGCATGTGAAGAAGGCCGGCGGGAAATAGGCTCTTCGGTCCTGACTCGGGCTGACGCCCGGCAAAGGGGAAGCCAGGACCCGGACTTGTCCTTTGACGCCAGGGGAAGTGGGGGCTATCTACGAGGTGCCTCTTCGTCCCATGAAACCTGCGCGCCACCGTCCAACGTCCTGCTGGGTTGCCGTCCTGATCACGGCGGCCTCCGCGTTCCCCGGGGTGGAACTTCGCGCCGCCGAAACGCCCAAGCGCGAAGGCGAAAAGATCGATTTCTCCACGCCCAGCGAATCCTTCCCGGTGAAGCCGCTCACGGAACAGGATCTGGGTCGGCGTCCCTTCAGTTTTCAACGCGACGATCTGAATGCGCAGGGCCAGCTCGGGTCGGCCATGTCGACGCTTCCGTCTCCGGACCAGGTGAACCGCGCGCGCGCGCTGCAGGAGATGATCGAACGCTCGGCGCTCTATTATTCGCAGGATGACGGCGCGGGCTTCGATCTCGAAGGCGATCCACTGCGCCCGAATTCGGCGGAAGCCGAGCTGGGTTTCGACGATTCTTACGGGCGCCCGGAATCCCGGGTGGGCGGACGTCGCGACCGCGAGGGTTCCGAGCTTGGACGGGAGCGGGACTCCAATCGTGATCGTGATCGTGATCGTGATCGCGATCGCGACGGGTGGGACGCTGCCGGGCGTGATACCGAATCGCTGCGCGTACGGGACCGCTTGGGCATGCGACTCGACGACCGGCGGGGCGTGACCAGCCGCGATAATGAGGATTCCGGCCTGTTCCGGAACGATCGCGGGACGGGGCGCGATGCTCAGGACCGCTTTCTGCCCTCGCTCGATCTGGGTCTGCGCGATGACGAAGGCCGTCGTTCTTCGGGGGAGTTGGGTGAGGGGGATCGCAGGCAGAGCCGAGGCACGGAGGGCCTGCGCGATGGCAGCCGGTCGGGGCTGCGGGATCGTGACGGTGGAGATTCCCAGCCTGGGGGCGATGCCATGGCCTCGTTTCGACGCCTGCTGTCGTCCGGTGGGCGCGGGAATGACGGTTCCGCAGGGTCCGCGCGGGCCGGCGGTGGGGTGACCGGAGGCGCGGGCCTGCTCGGTACCCTGGGAGGAAACGGCACCGGCGGTGGATCGGGTGCTGCGCTCTTCGGCGCGTCGCCGGGCGCGAATCGCACGCTGTCCGAGGCTTTGGATGGGCGCGGTGGAACGGCCGGTCTCGCGACTTCCGCCGATCCCCTCGATGGCGCCCGTGCCCCTGCGCTGCCT
>CAZYJB010000015.1:0-15165 GCA_964647675.1 uncultured Verrucomicrobiota bacterium
GGCCACCATCTCGATCGCCGTCTCTCCCGATAACGACCCGCCGGTGGCCAACGCGGATGCACTCTCGGTCGTGGGCAACACGTCCTCCGCACTGACGCTCTCGGGCTCCGACATCGATGGCGACTCGCTCGCCTTCACCGTCACCCAGGCCCCGGTCAACGGCACCCTCTCCGGCACCGCACCCAATCTCACCTACACCCCGCGCTCGGGCTTCACGGGCGCCGACTCCGTCCGCTTCACGGTCTCCGACGGCGCACTGGTCTCCACCCCGGCCACCGTCGACATCACGGTCACCTCGGCCAACCGAACCCCGGTGGCCACCGCCTCCTCGCGCTCCCTCAACGAGGACGCTTCCCTGGCCCTCACGCTCACGGGATCGGATCCTGATGGCGATGCCCTCTCCTTCACCGTCACCCAGACCCCGTCCAACGGCTCGCTCTCCGGTACCCCGCCCAATCTCACTTACACCCCGGACGCGGACTTCAACGGCTCCGACTCCTTCCGCTTCACCGTCTCCGACGGCGCGCTGGTCTCCTCGCCGGCCACGGTCTCCCTCACCGTCAATGCGGTGAACGACGCGCCCTCGGCCACTGCCGCCTCCCGTTCGCTCGCCGAGGACACGTCGCTCTCCCTCACGCTCGCCGGGTCCGATATCGAGGGCTCCACGCTCTCCTTCACCGTCACTCAGAGCCCGTCCAACGGCTCGCTCTCCGGTACCCCGCCCAATCTCACTTACACCCCGGACGCGGACTTCAACGGCTCCGACTCCTTCCGCTTCACCGTCTCCGACGGCGCGCTGGTCTCCTCGCCGGCCACGGTCTCCCTCACCGTCACTCCGGTGAATGATGTCCCGGTTGCCAACCCGGCCTCCCTCGCCGTCACCGGCAACACGCCCACGCCCCTCGTGCTTTCGGGCTCCGACATCGAAGGCTCCACCCTCACCTTCGCCATCACCCAGAGCCCCACCAACGGCACCCTCTCCGGTTCCGCCCCCAATCTCACCTACACCCCGCGATCAGGCTTTGCCGGCCAGGACACCGTCCGCTTCACGGTCCGTGACGGTTCCCTCACCTCCGCTCCGGCCACCGTCACCATCGCCGTCTCCATCCCCAACTTCCCGCCCACCGCCGTCGCCACCTCCTACGAGACCGTTGAGGACAACTCCCTCCCGCTCACCCTCGCGGGTTCGGATCCGGACGGGGACACCCTCACCTTCGCCATCACCCAGGCTCCGGCCAATGGCACCCTCTCCGGCACGGCGCCCAATCTGGTCTACCGGCCCAACACCAATTTCGCCGGCTCCGACTCCTTCCGCTTCACCGTCTCCGACGGCCTCGTCGTCTCCTCCTCCGCCCTCGTCGCCATCGAGGTCACGCCGGTGAACGACACGCCCACGCCGATCGCCGCCTCCTACACCGTCGCCGAGGATGGCTCCGTCGCCATGACCCTGGCTGGCTTCGATCCCGAAGGTTCCCCCATCGGTTTCGTCGTCCCCACCCTCCCCACCAACGGACGTCTCATCGGTGCCGCTCCGAACCTCACCTATCGGCCCAACACCAATTACAACGGGCCCGACTCCTTCACCTTCACCGTCTGGGACGGACAACGCACCTCCTCCCCGGCCACCATCTCGATCGCCGTCTCTCCCGATAACGACCCGCCGGTGGCCAACGCGATGACCGTGTCCACCTTTCTCGACACCGCGACGTCCATTCAGGCAACCGGATGGGACGCCGAGGGTTCGACACTCACCTACGCCTTCGTGCAACTGCCGACCAACGGCATCGTCGTCGGAAACCTGCCGAACGTCATCTATGTCCCCAATACGGGCTTCAACGGAACGGACTCCATCCGGTTCACCATCTTCGACGGGAGCCTGATCTCCGATCCCGCGACCATTTCCATCATCATTTCCGGTGCCGCGGCATCCGGCACTGCGTTCGCGCCGACGATGGCAGCAACCTCGGACACGGCGAGCTTCCCGGGCGACTTCACAACTTCCGCGATCCAGGCGCGGAACGATTCCCTCTTCGTCCTCGAGAACGACGCGGCAACTCAGCTCGTCGACGGAGCCGTCTCGGTCCTCGCGAACGACCTCGTGGCCACGGAAACGTCCCGGACCGTGCGCCTGGTGCGTCCCCCCGAGTTCGGGACGCTCGAACTGCGCGCCGACGGTACTTTCCGCTACCGAGCCTTCGGAGCACCGGGCAGCGACGATTGGTTCACCTACGTGGCCGAACTACCCGACGGACGTTCCAGCGAGGCGACGGTGACCATCACCCTCTTCGGCCTCATGGCCCTGCGCCCGAACGATCCCGGAGCGACGCTCGAGTTCCCGGTGGCGAAGGATCTCGAGTTCCTCGTGGAATATCGGGATGACCTCGTCGACGGGAGTTCGGGCTGGACGACGCTCACGCGCTTCACGGCGGACGCCGACGGCATCGCCACGGTTCCCGATCCTGTGGTGCTGTCCGTCCCTGTTCGTTCGTACCGCTGCACCGCCATCGGACCCGCGCTCCAGTGGATGACGGAGCCTTGGGGCTTCCGCCGCTCCGCCGAGTGAGCCATCGGTTTGAAGAAGCGAACCTAATTGCTCTGCGGTCCCCCGCAGGGGCCCCGATACCCTTCGCCATGGCGCCCTGAGGATGTCTGCCTCGGGCTCGTGGAGAGCTGTGAGCGGACGCTTGTTCAACGGCACTCGGGTCGCACGCAGTTGACCTCCACGACCCGACGGGCGATCACCCCGTAATCCTCCGCGAGGGTGCGGGAGGGCCCCCGCACAAGACGCACCGCATCGGGCTTTTCAATCGCGCCGCCCCTGCCAGGCACGACGCGGGTGTCTGGATTCACTTCGTCCCACGTTGGGCGATCCCCTCGTCGTCAGACGGTGTCCGACACCGGCTCGGCGTGAGGAATCGACCTATCCCCGTGTCCGTAGCGCACCGGGCATCGCGCCATTCTCGTGGGACCATGAATTTCCCTAGAGGGATTCGACCGCGCGAATTGCGGACTCGAATTTACCTGTCCGGCGTCGACTTCAGCCTTATTTTTCGGGCCTTTTGGGCTGGCAGCTTGATTTCTCGCCCGCCCGCCGCGTCGAGCTTCACGCAACAATTCCCCACCCAGCAGCAGGTTGCAGAGAACGGCCGACCCGCACGGTGTCCGCCGGATCTCCTCCCCACGCTCCCTGCGTGAAGCGAGGAAAAGGCGTTCGGAATCCCCTCCCGCACCCCCCTGCAAAACGTGCCGGTTCAGGAGTGGAAGTGCTCACCGATATGCCCATGGGACGCGAAGAGGATGACTTGGACTCATCCGTTTCAGCCGTCCCGTTGGACCCTCGCACCTCCGTCAACGCTCGATGCGCCGTAACGCTGCAAGCCCATTCGCCGACGACCCCTCCGGGGAATGGGACCCCTGTGGCCTACCGACGCACCGCGGACCGGCCCTGTCCGGTCGCACTGCCCTGCCGAGCAAAGCGGAAATCAACCACCCCCAGTCGTACTCATGAACCGCACTCGGACCCGACTTGAGTCAATCAGATTAGCAAGCCTTCTGATCCTCGGACTCTTCACCGCTGCCTCCGCTCACGCCACCAAGATTCGACTCGCCTGGAATCCCAGCCCCGAAGCAGAGATCACCGGCTACCGTCTCTATGCTGGCACGTCCGCCGGAAGTTACACGACCAGCCTGGACGTGGGCCTGGTCACCGAGGCCGAGATGGCGGCTCCGCCCGACGTCACGCGCCTTTTCTTCGCGGTGTCCGCCTACACGTCGGTCGGGATTGAAAGCTCCCTTTCCGACGTGCTGACCGTCGACCTGGGCGCGACCGCGGAGAATCGGCCGCCCGAAATCTCGGTGAATTCGATCTCCACCGACGAAGACACGCCGACTGAGGTCAACATCAGCGTCTGGGATCCGGACGAGGGCCTCGCCATCATCACCTCGTCGAGCATCTCAGCCACCACCACGACCTCGGTCCTTCGGCAGCCGTCGAATGGCAGGCTCGACGGCTCCGCGCCGAATTACATCTACACGCCCAACCTCAACTTCTCCGGCACCGACTCGTTCGACCTCCAGGCGACCGATGGCCTCACCAACTCGCCCGTCACCACGGTGTCGATCCAGGTCCGTCCGGTGGACGACCCGCCGGTGGCACTCGCCGGATCGCGCACGGTGAATGAAGAGGGTCTCGTCTCGTTCGTGCTCAGCGGCACCGACGTCGAGGGCAGCCCGGTTACCTACGCCCTCGCCACCCCCCCGGCGCACGGCACGCTCACGGGCACACCCCCGAGCCTCTCCTACCGCGCCAATCTCGACTTCGTCGGGACCGACACCTTCACCTTCACGGTGAATGACGGTGTCAACACTTCGGTGCCCGGCGACTTCAGCATCGTTGTCACGCAGGTGAACGACACACCGGTCGCGACCCCCGCCAGCTACTCGTTTGCCGAGGACACCGCGTTCCCGATCACCCTCGCCGCAGTCGACGTCGATGGCGACGCCCTCACCTACACGATCAGCACGGCGCCGACCGCCGGCACGCTCTCCGGCACCCCGCCGACGCTCATCTACCGCCCCAACACCAACTACGCGGGCGCGGACTCCTTCCGCTTCATGGTCAGTGACGGCAAGGTTTCTTCCACGTCCGCCGCCGTTCAATTGACCATCACCCCGGTCAACGACGCCCCCAGCTCCGCGGCGGCCTCGCTGGCCGTGGTCGAGGACATCGCCCGTTCGCTCGTACTCTTTGGCTCCGATCCGGACGGCCAGGCGATCACGTTCACCATCGCGCAGGCGCCCGCCAACGGCACGCTTTCGGGCACCGCCCCCAACCTCACCTATACTCCCAAGGCGAACTACAACGGCACCGACTCCTTCCGCTACTTCGTCTCCGATGCCAGTGGCCTCCGCTCGCCCACCAACACGATCTCGGTGGCGATCTCCGCCGTGAACGACGCGCCGACGCCGAACCCGATCACCATCACGATCCCGGAAGACACCGCCGGCGCCATCACCCTCACCGCCGTCGATCCCGACCACTCCACGATCACGTACGTGGTCACTCAGGCTCCGCTCAACGGGACGCTCTCCGGCACGCCGCCCAACCTCACCTACCGCCCGCGCACCAACTACTTCGGCAGCGATATCTTCAAATTCACTGCCACCGACGGCACCGCAACCTCCAGCGCGGTCAACGTCAGCATCACCATCCCGGCCGTCAACGACGTGCCCGTCGCCGTCGCGTCGGCGCGTTCGGTGAATGAGGAAGGTCTCGTCTCCTTCGTGCTTAGCGGCACCGACGTCGAGGGCAGCTCACTCACCTACAAGGTGACCCGCGCCCCAGCCAAGGGCACGCTCACCGGCACCCCGCCCAGTCTGTCCTACCGGGGCGCCACGAACTTCTTCGGCACCGACACCTTCGAGTTCACGGTCAATGACGGAACGGCCACATCCGCGCCCGCCACCTTCACCCTGACGGTCATCCCCGTAAACGACCGCCCGGTCGCCCTCCCTCAGACCGTCACGGTTACCAAGAACAAGGCGAAGGCAATCACGCTCACCGCGGCTGACGCCGACGGCGATCCGCTCTGGTACTCCATCAGCGGCTCCCCGACCTACGGCACGTTGAGCGGCTCACCGCCCAACGTCACCTACACGCCCAAGGTCGGGTACGTGGGCGCCGACTCCTTCCGCTTCACCGCGACCGATGGCTCCCTCACCTCCCTCTCCGGCACGGTCACGATCAATGTCTCCGCCACCAGCGGCTCCACGCTCACGGTCGGATCAAGCTCGTTGCAGGTCATCGAAGACAACTCGACCAACTTCACCCTGGTGGCCTCCGACTCCTCAGGCCGCGCGCTGACCTACACGCTCACGACCACGCCCACGAACGGCACGCTGTCCGGCACCGCGCCGAACCTGGTCTATCGCCCAAACACCAATGCCTTCGGATCGGATCTCCTCCGTTTCAGTGTCAGCAACGGTCTGACCAACGGGACGGGCTCCGTTCAGTTCACCATCAACGCGGTCAACGACGCACCGACGGCCTCCGCCAACTCGATCACGCTCGCCGAGGACACGTCGGCTTCCATCACGCTGACCGGAGCCGACGTCGAGGGCTCACCCCTGACCTACGTCATCTCGCAGGCGCCGGCCAACGGCGTGCTCACGGGAACACCCCCCGCACTGGTCTACACACCCGGCGCCAACTTCAGCGGCACCGACTCGTTCCGCTTCACGGTCTCGGACGGAGCACTCACCTCGGCCTCGGCCCTGGTGTCCCTCACCGTCTCCCCCGTCAATGACGCGCCGATTGCGACCTCCACGTCTCTGACCGTCGCCGAAGACGGCTCGATCGCCATCACGCTCGGCGGCTCGGACCTCGAGGGATCGCCCCTGGTCTTCGCCATCACCCAGGCGCCGGCCAACGGCACGCTCTCCGGCACCGCGCCGAACCTCGTCTACACCCCCGGCGCCAACTTCAACGGCTCTGACGTGCTGCGGTTCACCGTCTCCGACGGCTCCCTGGTCTCCGGCGTCGCCACGGTCTCCATCGCCGTGACCCCGGTCAACGACGCCCCAGTCGCGCAGGCCGCCTCGGTCACCATCCGCGGCCGCACCCCCACGCCGCTCGTACTCGCCGGCTCCGATGTCGAAGGCTCCCCGCTGACCTTCGCAGTCACGCAGGCTCCCGCCAACGGCACGCTGTCTGGAACCCCGCCCAACCTGACCTACACCGCGCAGACCGGCTTCGCGGGGCAGGATACGATCCACTTCACCACCAGCGACGGCTCGCTGACCTCAGCCGCCGCCACGGTCACCATCACGGTCATCAACCGCGCGCCGCTTGCCGTCGCCGCCTCGGTCTCGCTCAACGAGGACTCGCCGGCCGAAGTCGCGCTCTCGGGAACGGACGAAGACGGCGACTCGTTGACCTACACCGTGCTCGACGGGCCGGCCCATGGCGCGCTCTCCGGCACCCCGCCCAACCTCACCTACACGCCGGGCACCAATTACTTCGGGTCCGACTCGCTCCGCTTCACCGTCTCCGACGGCGCGAGTATCTCCGAACCCGCCACCATCACGTTGGCGATCGCGGCGGTGAACGACGCTCCGACCGCCACGCCGGCCACTTACACGGTCGACGAGGACGGTTCGGTCAGCATCACCCTCGGCGGATCCGACCCGGAAGGGTCAACCCTCGGCTTCACCGTCTCCGACCTGCCGCTAAACGGCCGGCTGATCGGTTCGGCGCCGAATCTGACCTACCGGCCCAACACGAACTACTCCGGTCCGGACTCCTTCACCTTCACGGTCTGGGACGGGGATCGCACCTCGGTCGCGGCGACGATCGCTCTGGATGTCACGCCGGTGAACGACATCCCGGTGGCGAACCCCGGCACCTTGACGGCCGAGACGGGCAAGACCTCGGCGCTGGTGTTGACGGGATCCGACCTCGAAAGCACCGCGGTCTCCTTCATGGTCATCCAGGGACCGACCAATGGCACCCTCTCCGGCCGAGCCCCGAACCTGTACTACACCCCCGGTGCCGGATACGTCGGAGCCGACTCCCTCCGCTTCAAGGTCACGGATGGCACGGACAGTTCCGAGCCTGCCACCATCGCCATCACGGTCACGACCCTCAACCGCGCGCCGGTGGCTGTTGCCTCCTCGCGTACGCTGAACGAAGACACACCGGTGGCGGTCACCCTCTCGGGCACTGATCCCGACGGCGATTCACTCACCTACACCGTCACCGTGCCGCCGGCCAACGGCACCCTCTCGGGTACGCTGCCCAATCTCATCTACCGCCCGGCGACCAACTATTTCGGCACCGACTCCTTCCAGTTCACCGTGTCGGACGGCTCGCTGGTCTCCGCGCCGGCCACGGTCTCGCTCACAATCTCGCCGGTGAACGACGTCCCGGTTCCCCTTCCGGCGTCCTACACCGTCGCTGAGGACGGCTCCATCAGCATCAAGCTGGTGGGTGTCGATCCCGAAGGCTCCTGGATCGGCTACGTCGTGCCCCAACTGCCGCGCAACGGCCGCCTCGTCGGCGCCGCCCCCAACCTGACCTACAAGCCCAATCCGAACTACGCCGGGCCTGACTCCTTCACCTTCACGGTCTGGGACGGTCAGCGCACCTCGGGCCAGGCGACCATCTCGCTCACGGTCACGCCGGTAAACGATGCCCCCTTGGCTACCCCAGCGGCGGTCACCGTCTTCGTCGGCATCCCAACCGAGATCACGACCACCGGCACCGATGTCGACGGTGATAGCCTCACCTACACGCTGGTCCAGGCGCCCGCCAAGGGCACCCTCACCGGCACGCTCCCGAACGTCACCTACGTGCCTCAGGCCGGCTATCAGGGATCGGACTCGTTCCGCTTCACGGTGTCGGATGGCACCCTGGTCTCCGCAGCCGCCACGGTCTCGCTGACGGTGAAACACGGGATCGCCGTGCAACCCGACGCCCTCGTGGTCCTGCCCGGTGGCACGGCCAGCACTCTGGTCACGGGTGCCACCTCCATCCTCACCAACGACACGGCCTCCGACGGCAGTAAGCTGACCGCGAAGCTGACCTCCGTTCCCACCAACGGCGTGATCATGGTCTCCACCGACGGGACCTTCCTCTACTCGCACAACGGCGGCACGAACCTCAGCGAAACGGTCGCCTACACCGCGAGCAGCACGAGCGGCCTCACCAACACCGCCGGCGCCTTCACGGTCCACATCTTCCGCATCCTGGGCGGTGACGTGACCCCCGAAGGCACCGAACTCGAGTTCTCCATCGTGAAGGGACTCCAGTACACGATCGAAACGCTGGACAGCACGCCCACCACCGAGTCGGTCTGGAGCACGCTCGCCACCTTCACCGGTGACGTCACGGGTGTCGCCAGCATGCTGGACAGTGATCCGGACACCGATTCCGCCCAGTACTACCGGGTGCGCTGCACCTTCCCGGGCACCGAGCTTGTGTCCGAGCCCTGGCTTCGCGTCGGTGCGACCGTGGAGCCTTAGGCCGAACACACGGGTGGGGCGGTCTACCGCCCCACCCCACACTTCGTCGACACGCCCAGCCCGCGCCACGGTCCTCCGGACCTGCCGCGGGCTGGACGGCGTCAAGGGGGATCGGCACTCTGCCGATGAGGTATGGGCATGGTGTGGCTTTCGCTTGGCGTTGCGCTGCTGGCGCTTGCGCTGGGTATCATCGTCCTCCGGAGGGCTCCCAGACATCCCGCCCACATTTCGTTTGGGCTGGGAATGGCGGCGCTCGCCTTGGAAACAGCACTGGCCACGGGCTCCAGCAACCAGTTTCTGCGGTTCGGCGCCCTCGATTGGGAACGGGCGCGGATGGTCGCCTCCGCCCTCCTCATCGCACCCTGGCTGGCCTTCGCGCGCGCCTATTCCCGCGGCGACGCCGTCACGGCGCTTCCATCCCATCTCCGGTCCCTGCTCGCCCTCGCCCTCGTGCCCCCGTGCCTCGCCTTGGTCTTCCACGGAGGCTTGGTCCAACTCGCTTCCGTCCCCAACACCGGACGCCTCTATCCGCAACTCGGCTGGACCGGCATGGCCTTGGAGTTGTTTCTCCTCTTCGGCTCGATCGCCATCCTCACCCAGGTCGAACGCACCTTCCGCGGTTCAGTGGGCATCATGCGCTGGCGCATCAAATACATGGTGCTCGGCGTCGCCGTCCTCTTCGGGTACCGCCTCTTTGCCGCCAGCCAGGCGCTGCTCTATCAGGCACCTGACGCCCCCACCAGCCGCGCCAGTACCGCCGCCCTCCTGGTGGCCTGCATCCTCATTAGCGTGGCCCTCGCCCG
Source organism: uncultured Verrucomicrobiota bacterium (assembly GCA_964647675.1). Taxonomy (GTDB): domain Bacteria; phylum Verrucomicrobiota; class Verrucomicrobiia; order Limisphaerales; family CAIMTB01; genus CAIMTB01. Next base: position 9,825 of record CAZYJB010000015.1, read on the forward strand.
CGGCAGCGTCTTCGATGTCGATGTCTACCCGTCCCAAACGCTGGTCTACGGGTCGCTCACGGTGCTGATCGCCGGCACGTACCTGCTCGTGGTGGGCGTGCTCTCCCACCTCGTCTCCCGCTTCGGCGGTGATTCATCCTTCCCGTTCAAGTCCCTGCTCATCCTCGTGGCGCTCACCGGGCTCGCCATGATGCTGCTCTCCGACCGTTTCCGTCAGCGTCTCAAATGGTTCGTGAGCCGGCACCTCCGCCGCCCGGTCTACGACTACCGCCAGGTCTGGAACACCTTCACTACCCGCACCACGTCCATGGTTGACGAGGCCGCCTTCTGCCGCGCCGTCACGACCTGGGTCTCGGAAACCTTCCAGAGTCTCTCCGCCAGCGTCTGGATCGTCGACGAGGCCGGGGACCACCTGCGACTCGGCGGGTCCACCGCACTCAATGTCGCCCAACCGGGCTCCGCAGACATTCCGCAGACGGATATCAAGCGAGCGCTCGATGCCCTCGGCGAACGCCATGAGCCGATCGTCATCGACCCGGAGACCACCGCCTGGACCGGCGCCCTCCTGCGCCTCCACCAGGGGGTCTTCCAAGAAGGCGGACGCCCTGTCGCCCAACCCCTGGCCGCCGGCGGCCGGGTGCTCGGCGTCCTCGCCCTCGGCGACCGCGTCGGCGGCGTCCCCTTCACCACCGAGGAACTCGACCTCCTGCGTTGCATTGGGGACCAGATCGCTGCCAGCCTCCTCGGCCTCCAGCTCTCCGCCCAACTCCTGCGCAACAAGGAAATGGAGGCCTTCCAGACCATGTCCGCGTTCTTCGTGCATGACTTGAAGAACACCGCATCCACCCTCTCGCTCACCCTTCAGAATCTGCACGAGCACTTCAGCGACCCGGCCTTCCGCGACGACGCCCTCCGCGCGGTCGGCAAGTCGGTCCAGCACCTCAACGGGCTCATCGCGCGGCTCTCGCAACTGCGACAGGAACTCAAGGTGGAACCCGTTCCCGGCAGCCTCCTCGATACGGTCCAATCGACGCTCGCCGCCTTCGCCCCGCCCCCCAACCTGCGCGTCACCCTCGCCCTCGAACCGGTTCCGCCCGTGCTGCTCGATGCCGACCAGATCCAGAAGGTGATCCTCAACCTGCTCATCAATGCGCGCGAAGCGCTCGGCCCGCGCGGCGAGATCCGCGTGGTCACCGCGTCCGACCGCGAGTGGGCGTCGGTCACCGTCTCCGACAACGGCTGCGGCATGTCGCCCGAGTTCCTGCGGCGCTCCCTCTTTCGTCCGTTCCAGACCACCAAGAAGAACGGACTCGGCATCGGCATGTTCCAAAGCAAGATGATCATCGAGGCCCATCGGGGCCGCATGGACGTCGAAAGCACTCCCGGTCAGGGCACCAGCTTCCGCGTCCGCCTTCCGCTCGCCACTCCCATTCCCGCATGAAACCCACGCTGCTGATCGTAGACGACGACGAGGAAATCCGCTCCCAACTGCGCTGGGCGCTCGCTTCCGAGTACGACGTCGTCCAGGCCGGCGACCGCACCGAGGCGCTCGCGGTCTTCCGCGAGAAGCGCCCTTCCGCGGTGCTCCTCGATCTCGGGCTGCCGCCCAGTCCGGCCGACCCGACCGAAGGCCTCGCCATTCTCCAGGAAATGGTCGCCGAGGAACGACTCGCCAAGGTGATCATCGTCAGCGGTCAGGGCGAACGCGCCAACGCCATGCAGGCCATCGGCGTCGGCGCCTGGGACTTCATTGGCAAACCGGTCGAGATGGCCGAGCTCAAGACCATCCTCCGCCGTGCCGTCAGCGTGGTCACCCTTGAACGCGACTTCCACGCGATGCAGTCGCAGTTCCAGGAGGAATCCTTCGAGGGCATCCTCGGCAACAGCCCGGGTATGCAGGAGGTTTTCCGCCTCATCCAGCGCGTCGCCACCACCGACGCCTCCGTCCTCATCCTCGGCGAAAGCGGCACGGGCAAGGAGATGGCCGCCCAGGCCGTCCACCGCCGCAGCCGCCGCAAAACCGGGCCCTTCATCGCCATCAATTGCGGCGCCATCCCCGAGAACCTCATCGAAAGCGAACTGTTCGGCCACGAGAAGGGTGCCTTCACCGGCGCGGTGGCGCAGAAGCCGGGCCGCATCGAGTCCGCCCAAGGCGGCACGCTCTTCCTCGACGAGATCGGCGAACTCCCCGCCCCGCTCCAGGTCAAACTCCTGCGCTTCCTGCAGGAACAAAAGATCGAACGCGTCGGCGGCCGCGAATCCATTCCGGTCGACGTTCGCGTGCTCGCCGCCACCCACGTCGATCTCAAGGCCGCCATGGCCTCCGGCCGCTTCCGCGAGGATCTCTACTACCGCCTCGCAGTCGTCTCGCTGCGGCTGCCCGCCCTGCGCGAACGCGGATCCGACCTCGCCCAACTGGCTCACGCGTTCCTCAAACGCTTCTGCACGCACTTCGAACGTCCCAACCTCACCTTCGATCCCTCCGCCCTCAAATCCATCGAACGGTACGGGTGGCCGGGCAACGTCCGTGAACTCGAGAACCGCGTCAAACGCGCGGTCATCATGGCCGATGGCCGCACCGTGGGACCCGCCGACCTGGAACTCGGCGGCGCGGAGTCCAATGCCAGCCCGACCCTCAAGGAAGCGCGCGAGCAACTCGAACGGGAACTCATCGTCTCCGCCCTGCGCCGCAATGGCGGTAAAATTACCGGCGCCGCCAACGACCTCGGCATCAGCCGGCCCACCCTCTACGAACTGATGGAAAAGCTCGCCATCCAACGCGAGTGACCGGAACCGGTCCGGGACTCCACGCGCTTGCGAAACGACGACGGCGCGGGGATCGCTCCCCGCGCCGTCGTCGTTTCATTCGGGATGCCCGCCGCGCTTCGATCGCTCAATAGAAGGCGAAGCGCTCAGGCACATACACCACGTCACTCGGACGCAAATAGAACGGCTGCGCCGCCTCGCCGCGCAGGGTCTTCTGCAGATCCAACACGAAGGTGCGCGTGCTCTGGTCCTCCTGCTGCCGCACGACTTTGATGCTCTTCAAATTGGCGCGTCCCTCGGCGAACCCGCCCGCCTCGGAAATCGCTTCCAGCACGGTCATCGACTGCCGGCACGGGACCTTCCCCGGCCGTAACACCGCGCCCTGCACGAACACCGAGAAGCCGATCGACTCCACGCTGATCGACACTTCCTTCACCACGAGCTGCGCGTCGTAAGCCTTCAGGACCTCCTTCTCGATGGCGGCCGGCGATTTGCCCTTCACGGCCAGGGTACCCGCGAGGGGAAGCGCGATGGTCCCGTCCGGCTGCACCTGCTGCACCGCATTCATCGAGGGCGCCGCGGGAAAGTTGATGCGCAGGACGTCGCCCGGCTGCACGCCCACCGCCAGGAACGGCCTGGTGTCTTCCTCGGTCAGCGTGCTCACTTCAGCAGTCTTGCACCCCGCCCCGACCAGCACCACGGCCATCAACAGCGCCAGGGTCACGCCGCCCAGGTACCTCCCCAGACATCCCCAAACGGCCCCGGCAGGGTCGCCCGGAGGTGCTGCCAAAGGATTCGTGTGGAGCGTCTTCCGACCCGGCAACATCCTCACCCAGGCCGCCGCATTCGAGGAGATCATATTCATCGCGTGCCTCATTCCATCCATTGACGGATCGAACGCTATCCGGCTTTAGCCCAACCGGTAAGCGGAAAATGGCCCGACCCCGCCTCCCGCACAACGCGATCGCCAACTCCGCAGACAACGTTGGCGGAGACAATCGAACAGGACTTCCAGGACGAACAGGATCACCGGAATTGCACTGTGGGGACTCGGACTCAATGCATCCCTCTGCTTTCCTTCAAGCTCAGTCCCCCTCCCCGCATCGATCGTGATCTCGGTGCGGCGCCGGGCACCGCCCAGCGAGGTGGCAACCCACAGCAAAGCCTTGCGTGCTTTCGCCCCCCCGATTCCCGCGTCCTGAAGGGACGCTGCGGCCGGTCGCTCATCGCCGGACCTCCCAGTTACCCGCCAATGCTTCGCGCCTTTCGTATCGCCGCGGCGATCGACTCCAGCGACACCCGGGCGGCATCCCGAAAGACGAAAACCGGCCCGAAATCCGTATCAACGCGGTCGGTCACAATATCCATGAAATCCGCTTGATGGCCCAGAGCCTCGAACAACTCGGCTTCCGCGTGCTTGTAGAGTAATTCGCCAATGTCATCCACCGCCGTGTAACCCTGCTTCAAAAGCTCTCGACCCGCACGGACACCGTTGAAGTCACGAACTTCAGGAATGCGCATGGTCTGTTACCTCCTCATCGAGCGGTTAAGATTCCTTCCAAAACTGAGAAAAAAACCGAAGCCACCGCGAGCGCCTTCATGACGTCGATCAGCCCCTGGCCGCTGGCCAGTCAATGCAAAATCACATGCAAAACTGACGACGGAATTGAGTGACGCGCGCGGCCCAGCGCGTGCCAACGACCAAGTGAGGCGGCCTGCCCACGTTCGCTCCAGTGATTATGTTTGGCGCCACGAACGCGCCTGGCGTTCTACGTTGCGTAAGTCTTCGCGAGCACCTGTCCCGCGTCCGTATCTTCGATGACTGGAGTGACCTGCAATTCGAGCATATCAGCCCAATGGTTCGTCGGCCTTACAACATTCCCTCCTGTACTGAGCCCATCACTGTTCTCCTGTTATGACATCAAAGTATCCACCGTACAGTACCGCTGTCCGCGCATACTCTGGCCGCGAGCGACGCCAGCTCATGAACGTGCTTGGGTCGGTCGGTGACGCAAGTATGGCGCGATAAAGTGTGGTTCCTCCCTCCACATCTGCAGGTAGTACGAAAGCCGATTGGCAGACCACCTTGAGTAGAACAATTGCTTTGTGTTCGACTCGAACAATTCTATCAATGAACTCCTCGCGAGATAGCTTTCCTACTTTTGCCTCTTCGACAGTTTTGACAAACTCGCGGAAACGCTGCGCATTAAGTGCCTCATAAAAGAGACCGACAATCTGGTCGGCCGGATGAAGGTTTGCTGATACTCGAATCTGTATCGTCCCCAGGTCCTGATGTGCGCTGTGCTCGGCTGGCGCCCCTGACCTGGGTTCTTCATTGCTCCACGCAATCCGGTATCCATCGATGGACCTTACCAGCGCTACGCGAAGCTTATCGCCTAGCTCTGGATACTCTCCGAGCAGCGAGGCGGCAGCTATTCGGTCGGCTATGAACCCTTGCAGAGCTGCGCTTTCATCCCTAGGACCTTGGTGAGGCGACGAGCGACAACCAAAACACACCCCTAGAACGAGCAGGATGAAACAACGCACGAATACGGAGTATACTGCGCTCATGGCG
>CAZYJB010000016.1:0-14914 GCA_964647675.1 uncultured Verrucomicrobiota bacterium
GTCCGGCCAGCGTTCGGTGCTGGAACTCGGCGCCGAACGGGAGTGCGGCAAGGAAGGCGCAGGACGTGACGAAGAACATGACATCGTCGGTGAAGAACAGCGGCACCTGCGCCGTGAAGACGACGGTCAACCAGGCCGGGCGCAACAGGTCGAGTTCCTTGCGCAGCGTCCAGATGAGGTGCTGGAACACAGCCGGTCCGCCAAGCACGGCCACGGATCCGAGGACGAGGAGCAACAGGGCCACCTCCGTCGTGCCGGATCTTGAAGATCCGGATGCTTCGAGTGCTGCAGCGAGATAGGGAAGGACCGGAAGCAGGATCAGCAGGTGCCAGCTTCGCAGGATCGTGACGCGGGGGGCGGCGAGCAGGGCGTTCATGGTGCCGTGGAGGTTCGTGACGTTTAGCGGACCGGGTCGGTCGTGGCACCGGGCCCGGCATCGATCTGGGCACGCAACGCGGCGCGTGTCGTGTCGTCGATCCATCCGTGCTCGACGATGAAGCGTCGGTGTTCGGTGTTGAGCGGCACGTTGAAATGCTTCACCCCGACTCCATTGGTGCCGTGGACGTACCAGCCAAATTGCACGTGGAGCTTCCGGGCTTCGGGCGATTGGGCGGCCTCGGGGGGAAAGAGGACACGTGCGCTTTGGAGCCACTCGACGCCGTAGCGATCGAGCAGCAGACGGTCGGCGGAAGGGAGTTTCGCGCGCCAGTCGCGCAGCCGCCACGCCTGGGCCACGGTCACCCGGTTGGACACCCATTTCATCGCGAACGCGAAACCCATGGCACCGGTCACGGTCAAGGCGAGGTAGATCCCGAGAACACGCATCAGGAGCAGGACCGATTGGCGCGGGGACAATGCGGGCCGGGAGAAATGGGTCCGCGCACGTCGGAGGAGAATCAACATCCAAAGCCCTCCCGCCAGGGTCACATAGATTCCGAGTAGCCAGTACGCAGCGCGGAGAAACGCCGGGTAGGGACTCGCCGGGCCGCTCCATTCGCGGGCCACGGCGGGATCGATGGTCTCCGCGGCCTTCCACGCCCATTCCATCGAGGGCGCTGGTTGATCGATCGGAGTGGAGTGCCCGCGACCCACCCAATCCAAAGCAGGAGCGGTGATCAGGCTGAAGATCACCGCCGCGGCCAGGCTGCCAAACACGCCGATGAGGAGCGCACGCAGGACATTGGGTGACGAGGCGGAGCCAAGGAATGAGAGTGTGAAGGCGAATCCAGCGATCAAAAGGACGCCGAGCACGAGGGCCGGATGCAGGAAGCCCGTCCCGACCGCGGTGCAGCTCAACGCGAGAATGAGAACGGCTCCGACCGCCATCGTGATGCCGAAGGCGGTCTTGACCAACCATTGCTTCGTCGCGGTGATCGGTTGGAGAATCTGTGCGTCCAGGGTACCCATGCGCCGTTCCTCCGCGATGGGTGTCGCACCAGCCAGAAGGAGGACGGCGCAGGTCAGCAGCACTTGAATGCCGAAGGCAACTTCGCGCTGGCTGAATCCGGCTCCGGAGATGGTCGTGAAGGAGATGAAGGGAAGCGCGAGTCCGACGACGATGGCCAGGCCGAGCAACACCAGCGTCACGGTCTGCAGCCGCATTTCCTTGAACCCAAGGGCACGCAGGACGGTGTGATGCCGGCGCGGGACGGCCACCCCGGTTTCCACCCGGGTACGGGCCAGGAGGCTGTGACCGCCCTCGTCGCCTGTGTCGGTGGCCTCGAGTTGCTTCCAGCGGTGCAGCGCGATGGCGGCGCAGGCGGCGCCGTAGGCGGGAAGGAGTCCCCAGAGCAGCACGTTGAATGCGGTTTCCGAGGAGCCTGAGTGGGTCGCGGCGGACGCCTCGGGGAGGACAGCGACAATCACGCCCGGGATGAGGGGAACGGCCAGCGCAAAGACGAGGCCGGGGATGACACCGCGGCCAATGAGCGACCACAGAATGCCCGAGCCCCAGATCGCGAAGGTGGCGACGGCGAAGGCGCCCAAAGCGTACGCGAGTTGGGTCGCGTTCCCCGGAGCGGTCGAGGTGAGACTCTGTCCGTATCTCACTGTCATCGCCGGCATCCAGAAACTGGCGAGCAGGAGCAGCAGCGCCAGGAGGCCATGCATTGCGAGCGCGACGCCGAGGATTCCCGCCTTCGTTCGCCACAGCGCGCGGCGACCGACCGGTTGCGAGAGCAGCGCGTGCAGCGTGCGATGCTGGAACTCCGTGCCAAACGGCAACACGGCGAGCAGGAGGCAGGTGCCCAAATAGAACAGGGCACTGATCTCGCTGCCACCGCTGGGCAGCAGGGCGGGCAATTGCACGAGGAAGACCGAGATCAGCCAGGTCGAGCGAATCTGTTCGACCTCCTTGCGCGTCAAGTGCGAGACGCGCTCCAGCAGTCCGGGCAGCAGGAGTGCGAGCGCAACGCCGAGGGCGGCGAGCGCGCCAATCGCCAGCCACGCCGCCGGGCCGGGCATGCGGTCGCGGTTCAGAAGCAGGGCAAGCGCCGGGAGCACCGGCAGCAGAAGCGGTGCGTACCAGAGCGGAAGGCGCGTGGTCTGGGGAAGGGCGAGGCTGGCATTCATGGCGGGAAGGCGGCGGCCGGGCCTGTTCGGCGACGGTTTACTTGCTGGAGACCACGAAGATCTCCTCGAGCGAGAGGGATTCGCTGGAGAGATCCTCCGGCTGATGCTGGCGCAACTGCGCGACCACCTTCTCGAAGGCGCCGTTGGTGATCAGCTCCACCTCGCGTCCGCGGCGGGATTCCTTGAGCACGCCGGGCAGATCGAGAATGGGCGGCTCGGAGGCGAAGCGCGCACGGATTTTGCGGTACTTGCCGCGGGCTTCATCGGCCTCGAGCGACACGGTGGCGCGTCCGTTCTCGATGATGGTGAAGCGGTCGATGAGCCCCTCGAATTCGCTGATGAGATGGGTCGAGACGAAGACCGTGCGTCGACCCGGGTCGGCGTCCTGGTACGCGCCGATCACCGCCTCGATGAACTCGCGACGCACGATGGGATCGAGTCCCGAGGTTGGCTCGTCGAGCACAAGGAGCTCGGGTTCGGCGCAGATGGCTGAAATGAGCGCAAGTTGGGTGCGCTGTCCCTTCGAAAGGCCGCTGACGGATTTGTTGGGGCTCAGGCGGAATCGGTCGAGCAGGTCGGTTTCCGTCTGCTGGTTCCAGCGCGAGCGAAAGGACGCGGCGTAATCGAGCGCCTCGCGCGCGGTCATCCACGGGTAGAACGCAACCTGATCAGGCACGTACGCGAGCCGCTGCTTCACCGCGAGTTCGTCGCGCGCGGGGTCGAGTCCGAAGACGCGCACGGAACCGGTGTCGGGGCGCAGGAGGTTGAGCAGGCACTTGATGGTGGTGGTTTTGCCCGCGCCGTTGCGTCCGAAGAATCCGTAGCAGGAGCCAGCCGGGACGGTGAGGTCGAGGCCGTTGACGGCATCGGTGCGTCCGAAGCGGCGCGCGAGTTCGCGGATTTCGATGACGGGAGCGGGAGTGGAGGCGGGGGAACTCATGATTCAGCCTTGGTTCTGCAGGCGGGCGGAGCGGAAATGAGTGAAGCGATCACGCAACATCTGGACGACCTCGTCGTCGCGGAGTTGCAGGTGGTGGGCCTGGACGACCACGGCGTCGACCAGCGGGAGCAGGGCCTCGTTGCGCGCGGCCTTGTGCAGGCGGCTCTGCCCGTTGCGCAGGAAGCAGCCCTTGCCCTGGCGCGTCTCGACGACGCCCTCGCGTTCGAGTTCGAGGTAAGCCTTGGCGACGGTGTTGCGATTCACACGCAACTGCTCGGCCAATGGCCGGATGCCGGGCAGGGCCTCGCCGGGTTGCAAGGCGCCGGAGGCGGCGGCGGCCTTCACCTGATCCATGATCTGCGCATAGACCGGCTGACCGAGATCGAACTGGACCTGAAGACGCATGGGTGTCTGGTGACTGTCATAATACAGTATGACAGTTGTGTCAAGAGGCAGGCTGCGGTCGGGGCGCCTTCGGATCTGCGCGCAGCGGCGACTTCTGGGGATCCGCTACACTGGAAGCCGGGACATCGCGATGGCGCGATGCCGGACAGCGGTCTCATCCCGCCCACTTCTTCGTGCGCTTCGTGACTTCGTTTCGTGGTTCAACCCGAACCTTTGCGGTCGTGGATACTGTGAACGGCGACCGTAAGCTCTGGATTGAACCACGAAGGAGGGAAGAACACGAAGGAGCGAGGCAAGGTCAGCGCGCCATTCCCCGACAGAGCGGTCACCCTGCGGCGTTCGAGCACGGAGACAAACCCAGGCACCCGCGCCAGAGGTGCTGAGGAGAGCGGCGGCCTGGGGGCCGGGGATGGATCGATGGGGCGCCGAGCCCGATCACTCAGGCGCGACCGCGACCTTCTTGAGCTCGTTGAGTTCACGTCGCAGGCGGGCGCACTCGCGCGCGAGCACGTGAACCGGATCGTTGGCCGGAAAATGGCCGGAAAACGCGAGGACCTCGATCAGTTCCAGATCGTGGGGAAGGGTCGAGGTCAGGCGCTCTACCGTGTGGGTCTCCGAGCTCGTGGTCGTTGGCATGGTGTTCGTTACGGGTGCGGCGTTGCCCGGCTGGGATCCGGACGGCCTGACGAAGTCAGTCAGGCCGGCGATCCAGGTGTGGCGGGGCGACTCGACGCGCCGCACGTAAAAACGCCACCCGGAGCGGGATTCAGACTGGGATGCATGAATAAAGCGCCGGGCCACGGCCCGCGGCAAGATTCAAAAAGCCGCAAGATTCTTCGCCGGCTGGCCGATGGCGCAAGGCGAAGGCAGGGATGGCAAAGCGATGCGGACGGATTAACGGGATGGACGGTTCAGGCGTCGGTCAGGGCGCGCTTGCTGGGAGATCGATGCTGACGAGGAGAAGCTGCGGCCCGGGGAGGATGGCGACCGCCGGGCGTCCCCAGGGCAGTCCTTCGGTCACGCGGCGCCAGGTCCGTCCGTGATCGTCCGAGCGAAAGAGCCCATCGGCGGCACCGGCCCAGGCCTGGTGGGGCGAAGCGGCGAGGGTCCAGACCGGGGCGTGAATGGGTAGGGGTAGTTCGGAGGCGAGAATGCTCTCCACGGGCGAGGGCAGTCCCTGCTCCCACGTCGAACCGTGGTCGCGAGTGGCGAACAGGCCGCCGGGATTGAGCCCGCCGATAAGGGCTTCCGCTGTGGCGGTCAGCGCCAGAGGTTCGACTCCACCGGCGCGAGTCCAGGATTCGGAGGCCGGGTCCCACGCGAACACTCCCTTGGCGTAGAGCGCGGCAAACCAGCGACCGCGCCACACGGCGAGTTCGAAGACCTGCGCACCGGCGGGAAGCCCGGCACTGCGTCGCGTCCAGGTGCCCCCGGCGTCCGTCGAGGTTAAAACTCCCAGCGACTCCGTGGCGGCGAGAACCAGATCCGGCGTGGCGACCAGGCTGCGAATCCCGATCGACGGTGCGTGGGTGATTCGATTCCAAGTCTGACCGTGGTCGGGGGAGAGCAGAAGGCCGGCTTCCGGCGTGCCCGCAATGGCCACGCCCCGGTGCGCGACGAGGGCGGAGATGGCCGGCGCCTGGGCATTGGCCGAGGTGGTGGGAAGCCATTGAAGCGCGCCGTTGGTGCTTCGGAAGACGCCGGCATCGGTGCCGGCCAGCAGGGTGTGGTCGAGTCTGGCCAGGGCGGGAATGCGCGCCGGACTTGGGATCCCCACGCTCGAGGGGGTCCAGGTGAGGCCGCCATTGTCGGAGCGGAAGATCGAATGACTGACCGCCGCGGCGGAGCACGCCTTCGGGAGGAAGGCGGCCGCGAGTGCGAGGATGGCACACACGAGCGGCTTCATGCTTTGGGACGGCGGGCGGCACCTCGAGCGGCGGGTTTTCGGGTCGCGGGGCGGTTCGTGGCAGCGGCCTTCGGGCCGGCGATTTCGGCCATGCGGGCCTTGAGCAGTTGTTTCAGGAGGGAAGCCGGGATGGGGTGATCGGGCTGGAAGCGGATGGTGCCCCGGCTGGTTTCGAAGCCGGCGAGTTCGCGCGCGAACAAGGTGATGACAGAGCCGCTCATGGGGTAGAAGGCGCAGTGATTGGCGGTGGCGGCGAAGCCGGCCAGAGGTTTGCCATGGATTCGGAAGGCGGGAAGTCCGTAGCTGAATCCCTCTTCAGCTTCGGGCACGGCGGACTGGATGGCGCGCCGGAGTTTCTCGAGGGCGGCGCGCGAGGGTTCAGGGACCGCGGCGAGGTAGGAGGCGTGAGAGGGGGCAGGAGTGGCCATGGATTCGGGAGGTCGCGGCGAGGACCATGCCAACTTCGATCCGGAACACCACGTCCGGAATGCAGGGAAGGGAAGCCGGTTCTGGAAAGCGAAAGGGGCCGGCACGAAGCCGGCCCCTTGCGGAGAGTAGGCGTCAGGGACGCCCGCGGTCGCTCAGCGCTTGACGGCGCGGAGGAAGGAGTTGCCGGCGCCGATGGGGACCGTGACCGGAGTGGTGGCACCGGTCTGGACGGTCCACGGACCGGCGATATCCGCGGCGGTCTCCAGGACAAATCCCGCCGGCAGCGGCGCGACCGTCGTGATCGTCACGGAGTTCCCGGAGCGCGTGACGTTGAACCGCGGCCCCTCGACCGGCGTGGCCGGCGGATCGTTGAAGTTCCAGTACGCGATGAGACCGGCGGCGGCGGGCAGCGCGTTGGGCTTGGTGCCGTTGAACAGGGCCTTGGCCTCGGTGTCGGTCAGCGCGGTCTTGAAGAAGGCCGCGTCGTCGATGAGTCCGCGCAGGCGCGCATTGTCCGGCGGATCGAAGCCGAGGTAGGCCTCGGTGAAGTCGGTCGGCAGGGGGGCGGTATTCTCGCCCTCAAGGAAGAGTTCACCATCGATCCAGATCTGTTTGGTCGAGAGTTTCTTTTGGAAGACGATGTGGTGCCAGTTGGTCCAGAAACCGACGTCCCCGGTGTAGCCGGAGAAGGTGTCGATGTTGGCGTTGATGCGCTGGGTGTCGCCGGCGCAGCAACCGGCGGTGTCGAAGTAGAGGATGTTGTTGCTCCAGGGCGTGTGGGTCGAGAACCCGCGCTGGCCGGCGCTGGAGGAGGGTGAGATCGCCCAGAGGAGTGCCGAGTCCGCGACCTGGTACAGCTTCTGCCAGGCGGCGAATGCGAATTCGTCGTTGGCGCTGGCGGCATTGATGAACGTGGCGTCGATGATGTGCACGGACTGGCCGGCATTGTTGCGTCCGAGGTCGATCGAGTAATCACCCGCGGCGCCGGTCTTGCCGCCGCCATCGGGGCTGTAGACCGCCGCGCCCTTGATGGCGCCGATGTTGCCGGCCACGAGGTCGCGCGTGTAGGCACCGACCTTGAACGACCAGGTCACCGAGGCCTGGGAGCCGTCGGGTGACGGGTAGGAGAGGGTCGCAGTATGGCTCGAGAGCGGTGCGAAGACCGGATTGGGCGTATGGGCGACGGTGACCACGCCGGCGTTGCGCGTCACGGTGGCGTTGGCGGGCGCCCCGTCGACGGTCAGGGTCACCTTGGTGAGATCCCACGCCGCGCTGCCGTCGAGGTGGGTGACCTTGACCTGGTTGGGCAGTCCATCGATCGAGCCGTCAGCGGGCGTGAACGCGATGAAGAGGCCGCCTGCGGGAACGTCGTTGAAGTTCCAGAGGGCCAGGAGCTTGGCAGCGGCGGGCAGGGCCGACGGAGCGGTGCCGTTCTTGAGGCTGAGCAAATCGGCTTCGCCGAGGGCCGCGCCGAAGATTGCGAAATCGTCGACCAGACCCTGATGGCGATTGCCGCCAGCGGTATCGGAGCCGATGAAGAGCTCGGTGAAGTCGGTGGGCAGCGGCATGGTATTGATCGCTTCGAGGAAGAGTTTCCCGTCGATCCAGACCTGCTTCACTTCGCCCTTCTTGGAGAAGGCGAAGTGATGCCAGTCGTTGGTCCACCAGGAGATGTCTCCGGTATAATCGGCGAAGGTGTCGATGTTGGCGTTGATGCGCTGGGTGTCGGCGCCGCAGCAGCCCGAGGTATCGAAGTAGATGGTGTTGTCGCTCCACGGGACGTGCGCCTGGTAGCCGCGCAGGCCGTTGTTGCTCGAGGGCGAGGCAAACCAGAAGGCGGAGCTGGCCGCGATGTTGTACTTCTTGGTCCAGAACGCGACGGTGAGCTCATCGCTCGCCGTGGCCGTGTTGAGGAAGGCGCCATCCCGGACATAGACCGGGCCTGTGCCCAACCCGAAGTTGACGGAGTGATCGCCGGCCGCGCCGGTGCGTCCGCCGCCGCTCGCCGTGAAGGCGGAGCCGCCGCGGAAGGCGCCCACGCGCTTGGCGACCACGTCGGCCGTGTACGGCGCGACCGTGAAGGACCACGACACCGTCTTCGATCCGCCCGTCGACGGGTAGGTGAAGGTGGCGCTGTGCTTGGTCTGCGGCGCGAGCAGGGTAGCCGGGCTGTAGGACACGGTCGTGGTGTCCCCGGCCTTGGTGACGGTCGGTGTCACCGACACGCCATCCAGCGTCATGCTCACATTGGCGGAGGTCCAGGCCGTCGCCCCGTCGATGTGCTTGATCTGAATGATGTCGGGGCTCGCGGAGGTGGAGTCGGCGCCCGGCGTGATGGACAGGAACTGGCCGTCGGCCGGTGCGTCATTGAAGTCCCAGAGCGCGAGCAGTTCCGCACCGGCAGGCAGGGCCGAGGGCGAGGTGCCGGAGAACAACTGAGCGGCCTGCGCTTCGGTCAGCGCAGTGCCGAAGATGGCGAAATCGTCGAGCAGCGCGTGGAACAACCCGCCGCCCGCACCGTCCGAACCGATGTAGAGGTCGGTGATGTCGGTGGGCAGGGCGCCGGTGTTGTCGCCCGCGAGGAAGAGTTGTCCGTCGACGAAGATCTGCTTGGTCGACCCCTTCTTGGTGAACAGGAAGTGGTGCCAGGAACCGGTCCACCACGTGTTGTCCCCCGTGTACCCCGGGAAGGTGTCGATGCCGGCGTTGATGCGCTGGGTGTCAGCGCCGCAGCAGCCGGCGGTATCAAAGTAGATGTTGTTGTTGTCCCACGGCACATGCGCCTGGAACGCGCGCGAACCATCGCTGGAGGGGGCGTTGATCCAGAAGGCCGAGCCGGCGGCGATATCGTATTTCTTGGTCCAGAAGGCCACCGACAGCTCGTCGGAGGCGGTCGACGCATTGAGGAACGAGGCGTCCTGGACGTAGACGGGACCGGTGCCTCCGGTTCCGAAATCGACCGAGCGGTCGCCGGCGGCGCCGGAGCGGCCCGCGCCATCCGGCGTGAACTTCGCGCCGCCGCGGAACACGCCCGGGCGGGAAGCGACTTTGTCGAGGGATTGGGTGACTGGCAGGAGATCTGCCGCGGAGAGAACTGGGGCGGCCGAGGCGGCGAGCAGCGCAAGGGAGGCGGTCCTCCAGCGTGCGATTCGCCCTGGCGAGCGGTGAGTTGAAGTCATGGGGTTGGCTGCGGTTCGGGGGTTGTCGTGTGGTATGGCGTGAGCGGCCAGGGATGGACAGCGTGCTCCCGGTGAGGTGAGGGCATGCGGCTGTGGCCGGCCGTCGACGGTGAGACTCGGGCAACGTAAGGGAGCCGCAAAATCGCGGGCAATCAGAATCCTGCCTTCATCCCAAGATTTATGCCGTACACCAGCCTCGACGTGGCCAGACCCGAACGCGTCGCGCGGCGCATCGGATTGGCGTGGCGGTCTCCCGCAGGGACTGCCCGGGCCGTGCGGCAGGGACCCGTGACCTGCCTTGTCGCGCGCGCGTCCGACGTTCACGCTCCCGCCGGTCCACCATGAGCGAACCCAAATCCCCCGCCGGCCCGGGCCGTCTCGCTTCGATCGACGCCTACCGCGGTTTCGTGATGTTCCTGATGATGGCCGAGGTCCTGCACCTCGGTCGCATGGCGCGCCAGTTCCCGGACAGCGGCTTCTGGGGATTCCTGGCGCATCACCAGAGTCACATCGAGTGGGTGGGCTGCACCTTGCACGACCTGATCCAGCCGTCGTTCAGTTTCCTGGTGGGCACGGCGCTGGCCTTCTCGGTCGCCAACCGACAGGCGCGCGGGCAGTCGTTCCTGCCGATGCTCGGGCACGCGGCGTGGCGCGCTTTCGCATTGAGCGCCCTCGGCATTCTGCTGCGGTCGGTGGGTGCTGCGCAGACGAATTTCACCTTCGAGGACACGCTTACGCAGATCGGATTGGGATACCTGCCGCTCTTTCTGATCGCGCAGCGTCCGCGTCGCGAGCAGTGGGTCGCGTTCGCCGTCGTGCTGGTCGGCACCTGGGCCGCCTTCGCGCTCTACCCGGTGGCCGGGCCGAACCACGACTTCTCCCAAGTGGGCGTGAGTCGTGAATGGCTCGATCGCCATGGACTCAGCGGGTTCGCGGCGCATTGGCAGAAGAACGCCAATCTCGCCTGGGCCACGGACGTCTGGTTCATGAACCTGTTCCCGCGCGCCAGTGCGTTCGTCTACAACGGCGGCGGGTACGCCACACTCAGCTTCGTGCCCACCCTGGGCACGATGATCCTCGGCCTCCTCGCGGGTGGGGTGCTGCGCATGGACTGGGAACCGGGGCGCCGGGTGAAGCGCCTGGTGCTGCTCGGGGTGGCCTTCCTCGTGGCGGGCGCACTGCTCGGATTCCTGGGCGTCTGCCCGGTGGTGAAGCGGATCTGGACGCCGAGCTGGGTTCTTTTCAGCGGCGGCTGGTGCCTGCTCCTCCTGGCGGGGTTCTATGCGGCGGTCGATCTGGCGTCAGGTCGGGCAGTGGCCTTTCCGCTCATCGTGATCGGCATGAATTCGATCATGGCCTACTGCATCGCGCACCTTTGGGATGGCTTCGTGGTCTCGAGTTTCAAGACCCACCTGGGACAGGGGATCTTCGAAATGCTCGGCAAGGAGTACGCGCCGGTGGTGCAGGGCGCCGCGGTGCTGCTTGTGTTCTGGCTGATCCTGTACTGGATGTTCCGGAACAAGGTGTTCATCCGGATCTGAAAGCCCGCGTCACGGCGACGCCGGCACCAGCTTCCACACCACGCCCGTCTGGTCCAGCAGCCCGGCGCGCTGGTTGGTCAGGACGTAGAGTTCGCCCTCGGCGTCCTCGCCGAACGCGACCACGTAGGCGCCCAGCTTCTGGTCGGGATGGGAGGCCACCGGCAGTGGTTCGGAAGCCCAGGGTTTCCCGGCCACGGGCGTGGCGGCAAACAGACGTCCGTCGGGCACCGCCCACTGACGGCTCCAATCCGCGAACACGTAGCGGCCCTGCAGATGCGGGAGCGCCTTGCCACGGTAGACGAAACCGCCGGTGACACTGATGCCAAGCGCCTGCGGATCCTTGGGGAAGGTGTTGAGGTTCTTGTATTCGAGGACGGGATCGACGAGGCCGGAGCCTTCCGCGGGCTGCATGACGCCCGTGACGTCGATGCGTCCCGGGTTCTTCGGATCGAAGGCGTGGAAGCCTTCGCGCTGGCTCCAGCCGTAATTGCCGCCCTTGCGGATGAGGTTGATCTCCTCGTAGCGGCCCTGGCCGACGTCAGCGGCGATCAGGTCACGGTTGCCGGCGCGATCGAAGGACATGCCCCAGGGATTGCGCAGACCCCAGGCGAAGATTTCCGCACGCGCCGGGTGGCGGCCGATGAGCGGGTTGTCGGCGGGGACACCATAGAGTTTGCCGTCGGCGGGATGATCGACATCCACGCGCAGGATTTTGCCGAGCACGGTGGTGAGGTCCTGACCATTGCCGGCCGGCGAACGATCATGCCCTACATCGTGAGCGTTCCCGCCGTCACCGAGGCCGAGGTAGAGGAATCCGTCGGGGCCGAAGGCGATCCGGCCGCCGTTGTGGTTGAAGTAGGGCTGGTCGACCTCCAGCAGGACCCGTTCCGAACCGAGGATGGCGCGCGCGCCGTCCGGGGACACGGTGAACTCGCTCAGATGCGCGGTGTGGTTCCAATTGGTGGATACCCCCGGGCGCAGCGGGGCCGAGTAATACACGTACAGCTTGCGGTTCTCGGCGAACTTGGGATGCAGCGCGAGTCCGAGGAGGCCGCGCTCATCGAAGCCCTTGTTCAGTGGGCAGAGCTTGGAGCGGAGATCGAGGAATGGCTCGGCGCGGCGGGATCCGTTTCGATCAAGGACGTACACCACGCCGGCTTGATCCGCCGTCAGCAGGCGGCGGTCGTCGAGCGAGGTGACCACCATCGGTGCCACGAACCCGTCGGCGAACCGCTGCAGGGTCTGGGGCGGGCGTTGGGCTTGGACGGTGGCGGCAGCCAGCAGGGTTAGGAGCGCGGGAGCCAGCCGGGCCAGGACACGGATTGTCCCCGGGGAGGACGGGAGGGAGGTCACGGGCGGGAACCATAGGGATCCGGCACCGCGTGACAAGCGGGGGAGCAGGGAGGCCGGGAATCACGAAGCCAGCGAGGCGGGGGTCGCCGCGGCATTGCGACTGGCGACTACCTTGCGGATCGCGCGCAGCAGTTCCTCGGTCTTGAGCGGTTTGCTGACGTAATCGTCCATCCCGGCATCGAGGCATGCCTCGCGGACCCCGGGGACTGTATCGGCGGTCACCGCGATGATGGGTACGCGGGACCACGGGGCGCCGCTGGCGCGGATCATGCGCGTGGCCTCGAAGCCATCGAGTTGCGGCATGTGGCAGTCCATCAGGATCAGGTCGAACGGTTCATGCGCGAGGATCTCGAGGGCACGCACGCCGTTCTCGGCGACGGACGCCTCGAAGCCGAGGCGCAGCATGAGCAGGCGCGCGAAGACCTGGTTGGGGAGGTTGTCTTCGGCCACCAGCACGCGGAGACCGGTCAGTTCGTCGCCCACGGGGCGCACCTGCAGTGGCTGGGACTGGGCGAGCGTGCTGGGGTTGCCCTCGGCGGTGTTGGCTGCGTGGAGCAGGGCGTGAAGGAGATGCGATTGCCGCACCGGCTTGGTGACCCAGGAGTCGAATCCACCCTGGCGCAATTGCTGGGAATCGAACGGCTCCGCCAGCGGCTTGAGCGCCACGAGGCGCGTGCTGCTGATGAGCGCATCGGCGCGGATGGCGCGCGCCAGTTCGGTGCCGTGGACGTCCGGCAGCGCGTGGTCGATGACGGCGACGTGCACCGGCGAGCCGCTCTGGCGCTGCCGGCGCAGCGTGTTGAGCACCTCGGTTCCGGTCGCGCATTCCACGCACCCGCCGAGGCTCCAGTTCTGGAAATGCTGCTGCAGGACACGGCGCAGGATCGGACGCGGCGACCCGACCAGCAGGGTCAGTCCCTTGAGGGACCGCGCCTGCTGGTCGCGCGGATCGATGGGCAGGTCGGACGGCGGGGACGCGTGCAGCGGAAAACTGGCCACCAGGCCGGTGCGGTCGGTCGAGGCCGGGGCCAGACTCAGGCTGCCCCCCATGCATCGCAGCAGTCGCGCCGACACAGAGACGCCGAGGGTCGGCGGGTCGTGGGACGCTCCGGTCGAAGGCGGCGAATCCTCCAGCGCGGGCAGCGAGGGCACCGGCCCCTGGTGGGTGATGGTGACCCTGACCTCCACCTTGCCGTCGGCGGCGGAACCAGGAGTGGCTTCGACGAGAACTTCGCCCGAAGGCGCCAGTTTGACGGCGTGGCTGATCAGGCTGAGGAGCACCTGGCGGATGCGCGCCGGATCTCCGAGCAGCGGTGTGGGAATCTCCGTGCTTACGCGCGAAACCAGTTCGAGTCCCTTGCGATGGGCACGGTCGGCATACATGTCCACCGCGGATTCGAGGACCTGCCGGAAATGGAGGTCGGCCTGTTCGACCGGGCTCTGGCCTTTTTCGATGCGCGACAGGTCGAGGAGGTCGTGGACGATCGAAAGCAGGGCTTCGGCGGAAGTCTGGACGCCGTCGGCGAGTTGCCGTTGCTGCGGGGAGAGGTCGGTGTCGAGCAGGAGCCCGTTCAGGCCGAGGATGCTGTTCATCGGCGTGCGCACCTCCTGGCCGAGCGTGGCGAGGAACTCATTGCGCGCCCGGGTGGCGACCGTCAGTTCCATGCGCGATCGGGTGGCGGCCGCCTCGCCGCGCGCGGCGTCCTGGGTGGCGGCGTCGGCCCGTTTCTCCAGACGGCCAACTTCGCGGAGCAGCGTACGCCGCGTGACCGCGCTGGCCGCCGCCAATCCGGCCACTGCCAGGAGCCCGACGATCAGCGTGGGGAGAAACCAGCGGTCCGCGAAGTCGCCCTCGACACGGGAAATCCCGGCGGCAGCGGCGGCAGGGAACAGCGGGAGAAACCAGGTGACGAGCGCGCCGGACAGCCAACGCGAGCCACGGTGCGGCGATCCGTACGCGACCCGGGAAAACGAGGGAGGAAACGCGGTTGAAATTTGGTCGCCGTGGCCGGGCGCAGGCGATCCCGGTCGCGTGCCCGCGCGTGGTGATGGGAACGTGAGGATGATCATGGCTCGCCGTCACCTCCGGCCTACACTGGATCGAACAATCCCCGCCGGGAGGTCCACCTGAACATCGCGGTGGGGCGCCCGCAGGCGCCGGCGGTGATCCTGCGGCGGGGCGCGTCGCGTGGCAATCCCACGCTGGCAAGCCCGTTCGCTAGGGAGGCTGCTTAGAGCCGTCTCAAAAGTCGGTGGGGTCCGGTTAGGCCGCCAGCGCCTGGCGCAAGCCGGCCAAGCGGTCCCGGCAGTACTCGAGGTGCGCCATCAACGCGGCGGCATCGATGCCGGCACCGGCGAGGCGCGCAGCGAGAACCGGGTCGGTGGGCAGTTCGACGGTTTCCAGGCTCGGCGCTTGGGCGTACAGACGCGCGATCTGAAGGCACGATTGGAGGGGATCGTCCGAGCCGACCGACGCGAGGGCCGGTTGCCGCAGCGATGCGAAGACGCGCTCGGGAAACCGCCAGCGTTCGAGCAGCATGGCGCTCACCTCGGTCGAGTACGTGACGGGCGAGGGCAAGGAGAAGGTCGT
>CAZYJB010000017.1:0-9064 GCA_964647675.1 uncultured Verrucomicrobiota bacterium
CAAAGCAGCGAGGTGGCCGCGGTCAATGTGACGGCCCGCTACGCAAAACCCGATGCCACTTCCGCGGACGACGCCGAACGTTCGACGCTCGGTCTTCGCCTGTACGACCGAGCTGGAGGCAGCCGCATCGTGGCCCATGTCTGCGCCGTGCGTCCCTCGGGCGAACCCATCGCCGAGGCCGTCACCAAGGCCGGCACCGCCGATCTCAACGACCTGGCGCGACTCGACCTGAAGCCCGGCGCCGTAGGCCGCCTGCGCTTCACCGTGGACGGCGAAACCCGTGAGCTTCCGTTTGGTCCGCTGGCCAAGGGCGAGCCCACGGTCAACGCTGTTTGGAACGATCTGAAGCCCGTCTCCGCAGCCCTCGTCGGACTCGAAGCCTGGCTGGCGCTGGCACCGACCGAACAAAAGCCCGATGCCCCCGCTCTCCAGGCCGCGCTCACGCGCGACGAAGCCGCCCGTGCGAACGCGCTGCTCCTCAAGCAACGTCTCGCGCGGCTCGCCGCCGAGCGCCGCGACGAGTTTGAAGCCAAATCCCTTTCCCTCGGCAGTCACACCCTGCGCTGGATGGACCGCACCTTCGGCGAGGCTCCCGCCGACGGGCGCAGTCTCTGGATTTCGATGCACGGCGGCGGCAACGCCCCGGCCGCGGTCAACAGCCGCCAATGGACCAATCAGGTCCGTCTCTACGAACCGGCGGAAGGCATCTATCTGGCCCCGCGCGCGCCCACCGACACCTGGAACCTCTGGCATGAGGCGCACATCGATCCGATGTTCCAAAGACTCATCGACGATCACGTCGCGCTCGCGGGAGTGAATCCGGACAAGATCTATCTGCTCGGCTACTCCGCCGGCGGCGACGGCGTGTGGCAACTGGCGCCGCGCATGGCCGATCGATTCGCCGCCGCGGCCATGATGGCCGGGCATCCCAACGAGGCCTCCCTCCTTGGCCTGCGCAACCTGCCCTTCGCCACCTTCGTCGGCGGCAATGATTCGGCCTACAACCGCAATCAGGTCGTCGCCGATCGAGCCGCAGAATTGGACCGGCTCGCCCGGCAGGACCCGGGCGGTTACATCCACCTGTCGCGGGTCTACGAAGGCATCGGACACTGGATGAACAAGCGCGACGCGGAGGCCTTGCCCTGGATGGCAAACTTCCGACGCCAACCCTGGCCGAAGCGCGTGGTCTGGGCGCAGGACGACGTTGTTCACCGGCGCTTCTATTGGCTCCAGCTCTCGCCCGAGGCCGCCATCGCAGAACGCGCCGCCCTTACCGCGACGGTTGATGGCAATACCGTAACCCTTTCCGGCGATGTTCCCGCCGGCCTTCAACTCCGGCTCTCCGACGCGTTGCTCGACCTCGACCAGCCGGTGGTCGTGCGCATGAAGGAGCGCGAGTTGTTTTCCGGCAAGGCGGTCCGTCAGGCTCGAGTGATCCGCAACTCGCTCGAAGAACGCGCCGACGCTGCATCCGCCGCCAGCGCCTTGATCAGCCTGCCCTGACGCACGCATCTCGGCGCAGCGCCGCCTCCGGGGCCACCCCCCCCTCCTCGCATCATCGACGGGAACGCAAAACACTTCGGCTCCGCGAGACAATGGATCGGCCGCGGTGAGATCCCCGTCCCCATCGGGAGGGGAGGCGATCGATCCACGACTGGATCACGCCTTCGCCGGCTGTTCTGCGGATTGCCACCAGAAGGGCGAGTCACTGACCACCGGCCGAGGTCGCGTCGCGTAGCCTGAAGAACCTCGAGCCTCGAACGGGCTGGTCGGTGAGAACAACGTCGAACGAGCCGGACTCGTCGAGATCCACGCCAGCCATTTGGACCCACAGCCCGAAACCGTCGCTGGACTCCAGCACGAACCGGCCCCAGGGGTCCCCCGATCCAATGAGACGCACGTGTCCGGTCGGGGTGAACTCGAGGGTGTGAAACTTGGGCGCCTCTCGGACGCGGACCGTGACCGAAGCCCTGCTATCGGCGGATCGATGGATCGAGTACCCATCCAGGGTCCACTGGACATCCTCGAGGACAAACCTCCACTCCGGGAGCAGGCCGATGCCGGGTTGAGCACGAAACTCGAAATCCACGAGCGCTCCGCCGTGGTCGGGCCATGGTGTGCCCGTGGTGACGGCAAACCGAACCCGGGCAATATCCCATTCAGCGGAAGGGTCCTCGGGAAACACGGCGTGGGACACCTGCCCCGTAAGGAGGCCGGGCGTGGCAAGGCGAGGGCCATCAGTTAGGGCAAAGGCCTGGGCAGGATACCGAAGTGTGAAGCTGGAGGCCCTGAGCCTCGGAGAGCCCGCAGGCAGGGTCACGCGTACCCGCAATCGATCCCCTGGTGAGATCGGCTTCGGATCTACTGTCATCTCCAGCAACGGCCTGGGCAACGAGGTCGGGACGGCCTGCATCACGCCAGACCCCTGATTCAACTCGGATGGCGTGAGGGAGGCACGCTCGATCTCCTGGATGAGCACTCGCCGAAGCAACGCCACCACATCTTCCCGGCTGATTCGTCCGTCTCCATTCGCGTCACTCCCGGCGATGATCCATTTCGGGATCACACCAGGTTGTTCCATCAGGGTGGCGGCAATGGCGGGATCACCGAGATCCAGGATCCCGTTGGCGTTGTTGTCGCCAATCTCGGCGACGGCGAGAAGTTCGAGGCGGGTATTGCGCACCGCGGAGCCCCACAGGATGGGCCGCTCAGCCGAATCGGTGTACTGGACGTCCACAATCTCGAGCGATGTGGAGCGGGACTCGGCGATGTCGAGAACGCGGAACTCCAGATGGGCAAGGAGGCGGGTGTCGCTGCGTAGACCCGCGGGATCGCCAATCGTGATACGGAGTTGTCCCGCTTCGAAGGGGTCCGAAGCATGGACAGGCGTGACGTCCTGGGGCCATTCGGTCTGGAGATAGGCAAGGACCTCGGGATCGAAGCGAAGAACGGCGGTTGCCACCACCACGTCCCCTTGACTGTCGAGTTCGAGCGGTATGCGGAGCGTGCTCCCTTCACGAGCGGGGTCGATGGAACGAGCCGAAAGCGTCTGCCGAACGGCGATGGCAACAGGGATGTCGGTACTACGCCGAACGCCCGCAGCGTTGCGCACCTCCACCTGATAGATCCCTGAATCGGAAGCGCTGGCGGCGGCGATGTGTAGCGCGGCGCCCTGGGCTCCCGGAAGCAGTTCGCCATCACGAAACCATTGGAAGGTGAGATCGGACCCGCGGACCCCGACGGCAAGGGTCAGGGGAGAGCCGATGCCAAGATGCTGAGCGGCAGGAGTGGAGACAATCTCAGGGGGCGGAACACGCGCGAGGCGAAAGCTCGCGAGATCGGGAAGGAGCGAGGGAGGACTCGGGGGCGTGCCGGCCCCGCCAGTAACCACGAAGAGCACCGGGGACACCCCGACGGGCCCAAGACGGGCAACAGCCTCGTCGAATGACGCGCCGTCGGCCCGTGCCCACGCGCGAACCTGGACCGCCGCCCATGCCCCGGGCTGGACGGCGGTGATGCGCCGCAGTGACTGGCCCTGGGGATCCCAGTAGCCTGCGGCGGCGCCGGTGCGAAAAGGGACCGCCGGCCCGATCGGAGCAAGTGAGTCAGGGGTTGGTCCCGCGAAAAGCTGGGCCCGGTAGGCATCCCCTTCCAGACGCGTGGTTCCGTCCTCAGCGAAGACCGGCGCGTCGAGGACACCGGTGATGCGATTGACAAATTGGAGCGTGCCCCCGGCCAGCGACGCAACCGTGACTTGGATGGGCTCGCTGACCACCTCGCCCGCCCGATTGCTGATCGTCACGTCATAGCGGCCGGAGTCGTTCGGGTGAGCATTGGCACGCCGCCACACGGATTCCGTGGCCCCTGGAATGGGGACGCCGTCGCGCCTCCATTGGAAGGTCAGCGGTAGTGTGCCCACGGCCCTGACTTCTAGTTTGAGATCCTCGGACTCGTCGACGAACGCCTCGGCCGGCTGTTGCGTGATCACGGGTGGACGCTCTCGCACACCCAGCGAGAACGGAGTGCTCCGAACCGAACCCTGCCGATTAGAGACCTCGACGACGTACTGGCCCGCGCGATCCAGCGACAAGGCGTAGACCCCCAGGGTCTCACCACCAAACTCCGGCAGCAGTTCCCCGTTTTGAAACCATCGGAAGGAGAGCGGCGGGGTGCCCTCCGAGCTGTCCGTGAGGTTGAGTGGGAGTCCCTCGTCGGCAACAACATCGCCCGGCCACTGCACGATCCTGGGCGGCGAGGGCGGCAGCACGGTGAGAATGGCAGGGGCGCTCGTGACCGAGCCATCCCGATTGCTGACGATCACGTCGTAGGAGCCGGCTCGCTCTTCAGTCGCGCTATTCAACCGAAGCACCGACGAGGTCTCGGACGGAAGAGCTGCTCCGTTGAATCTCCACCGGTACTCCGCGTGCTCCGCGCTGATTGCCCTGACTTCGAAAGTGACGTTCCGCCCGTATGGAACGATCTGAGAAGCCGGGTGGCTAAGGATGACAGGCGCAGCGCGGATCCTCGGCGCGATGGTAACGCGCGCGGGAATGCTCTCGGCGGCTCCCTTGCTGTTGCTCACCCGGACCTGATACAGGCCGGATTGGTCGGGTCGCGAATTGGTGAGGACGAGGTCACTCGAAGTGCTGAGGACCCGCGCGCCCCCGTTGAAGGTCCAGAGGTAGGTGAGCGGCTGGCTTCCAGTCGCTTGAACGGACAGTCGGACGCGGGTGCCCTCGGACACCGTCGTGTCCTTGGGCTGGCCGATAATGACAGGTGCCTCCGTGGCGGTAGACCTCACCGTGACTCGAAAACGCTCACTGGCAATGGAACCGAACCGGTTGTGCACGCTGACATGATACATCCCCGCATCCGCGAGCCGCGCGGGTCCCACGACGGATGTCGCCAGTGCGGCTCTCGGCAGCACAACGTCGTCCTTGTACCAAACATACGTCAACGGCTCAGGCCCTTCCGCAGTCACCGTCAAAGTGAAGAAGGAGCCCTCATCGACAGTGAGATCAGACAAGGGGGTCGTGATTCGCGGATAGTCCGGGTTCCGGGGAACATCGACCGTGTAGGTGGATCCGAGTCGCAGCGATCCCAGGAAAACGGCGGCGCTGATCCTGGCCTCGGTAGCAAAATAGAGCGTCCCGAGAAACATGGGCGAGTCAGCCGACGGCTCGGAGCCATCCAGAGTATGGCGGATGGTCAAATAGGGTGCACTGGGATCCAGGAGGGCCGAGACGAACGTCGGCGCCATGGAGGCTTGGAGAACGAATCGCACCGCCGGTGGGGGCGTGGGCGCAACCGCAATGTCCGGACCCAGTTTCTTGCCGAAGGCATTGGACGCCTGGAGTCGATAGACACCAGCGACCTCCGGGCCTACGGATTCCAACGTGAGGGTCCGAGCCGTGGCACCTGAAATGGGAGTTCCGTCCTTCATCCACTGGTAGGAGATCGGAAGGGTGCCCTCGAACGAGGTCGTGATCTCCAACGTTTCGCCCACCCAGGGAGTGAGTTGCGTCGGCCCATCGGAAAACACCGGCGCACGATCGCCGAGAACGGTGAGTCGCGACGGTTTGCTCCAGAATGTGCCACTCGCCGTCTCGATTCTCGAATAGTATTCCCCGGCGTCGCGAGGAGAGATCCGATCCAGCCGTAGGGTCAGCTCCGTGGCTTCGGGGAGTGCGATGCCATGGTGATACCACTGGTAGCGAGCGCCGATCGGCTCGCCATGGATGGGAGCAAACTCCACCGAACCTCCGCGATCCGCGGTGACCCGCGAAGGCAACCCCGACCATTGTGGCATCCCGGCTCCCGTCCCGACGTTGACCGCCACGCTTTCGGTGGAGGTCTGCCCCGATCGATTGGATGCCACCAGACGATAGACCCCCGAATCGGCAGGGCTCGCCGAGGCCAGTTCGAACCTGGCCTCAGTGGCGCCCGCTACCGGGGTGCCGTTCCGGAACCACTGATACCGGGAAGTCGCCGGAGGCGATTCGCGGAATGGAAGGAAGAGGCGGTCGCCAGCCAAGATGGGCGCCCATCCGCTCGAGGTGGCTTCGTTGATCGGGATCAACTGCGGCAGCGGCGGAGGGTCCCGGAGCGGAACCGCCAAGGTCGCACCCGGGTTGGTGGCGAGGAACGTGGCATGATCCGACGAAAGCTGGAACGAATAGAACTGGAGGTCATCGATCGCCCCCTCGAAGTGAAAGGATTCAAGCCCTACCCCGCAGGCTCCCGCCACGGCCACCACCCCGGTTTGAGCGGCAGGGCCGTTCACAACTCGGTGGCGCGGACTCCCTCCGTCGACATGGATCCGGGTATCTCCGTCGACAGATCGACTCAGCACCGCATGGTGCCAGGCTCCGTCGTTCACCACTGCGTCGGTGGTCAGGTAATGTCCGGCGCCGCAGTGCGCCGCAAGTGTGCCCCCATGAACGTTGAGGGCGAGATATGTGCCGTAACTGGGACTCATTCCTCCCCAAGTTACGAGCGCCATGGGGCGGGTCTCGCCTGGCTGGGTCCGAAACCAGACCGCGACGCTCCACGAACTTCCCCACGGCATGGGGGCCCCGGGCAGCATGACCTGCCCGCCTTCGCTCGCTCGCAAGCTCAGCGCGCCGCCCTCGATGCCACCCGCGCCGAGGCCGGCACCGACCGCCGAAAGCTGGCCCGACTCCCATCCCGCCTCGTCGATGGCAACCCGCGCCCCCGCATCCTCGAACCGATAGCGAGCAACCAGACGGGCCTCCGGGCCCGGAGGGGAAGGCTCCGGGGCATTGATCCGATAGGATGCGGTGTGGGTGCGCCCCAAGGGAGTATCCCAGAACACAGCGCGAGCCTTGATCGTGGAGGTCCCCGTCACGACGATCGGCGTCGTGTACTGGGTCCCATGCCGCGAGTGCGGCTCCGTCCCATCATCCGTATACATGATGAGGTGATCGCGCGCCGCATCCGGTGCGAAGACGGCATCGAGATCCACCGTCACGGAATGGGTGTACACGCCAGACTCTGGGCTGAAGCGAACGGGCACTCCGTCTTCGACGATCAATTCGATGGGCTCGCTCCTGGCGCTCCCGGCTGCGTTCTCAGCCACCAATTCGTAGATGCCTTCCTGCTCTTCCCAAAGCGCGGGAAGTCTCAGGCGCTCACCGTTGGGAAACTGATCCCACCAACTGGCCTTCAATGGCTGCCCTTGATGGAGCCAGGTCAGGGTCATCGGACCCAACCCGGTCACCCGGAACGAAAATTCTCGGGCGCTTCCGGCGGGCGCCACGACCCGAACGGCCGCACCTTCAATCCGTGGCGCATCCATCGAAGGCGCCGGCCCTCCCGCCGCTCCAGTTTGGGAGGACGCCGAGACCGATCGTGCCAAGGAAATCAATGCAACCAAGCCCACCCCCAACAATGAGAAGCTGAGTCGATTGCGCTCCGTCCGGCGCGAGGTCCGTTCTCCCCTTGAAACGACGAGGGCGGGCGCGTCGGGCGGCATGACACGGTCAGATTGCCGCTCGATCGGGGATTGCCCAGTGAAAAATGGGCGCGAATGCGTGTTCAGGACCTCAGAACCCGCGCGAGGGAGAGACTCCTTATCACTGGCGGGTGTCTTTGAGCGATCGTCCCTATCTAGAGTCGCCGAACGGGCGATCGCGATTCACCGATGCGATCGGGATAGGGACCATTCTCAGCCAGCCGCGAGCGGCGTCATACCGAATTCTTAACACTCCGCGACGGTATTGATCTCCCTGTAGCGAACTCCCTCACATCAAGGCTTCCAAAGCCGGTAGAATCTCGCCGCCGTCGGACGATTGGTGAGGCGCACTGAGGCGGCGTCCGCGTAGGGGATGGAATCCAGAACGGTCCAATTCGCCGGCGAGCCAGTGAGCAAGTTCGCTGACTGCATGACCCAGCCACGATGCGCGGCGGACCATTGAAGGGCTGCCCGTCCGCCGGAGATCGGCCGGATCTCCACTTCTGCTGCTGCCTCGGAATCCGGCATCAGCTTGAGACTCTGCAGCACCACCGCCGCCATCACCGCCATGCCGCGCGTGTTGGGATGCACGGTGTCGGGAAACCACTCTGCATGACCGGCCAACCGCTCATGCAGGTCGATCACCTCGAGGCCCAATCGGGAAGCGAGGTCACGCACCGCGGGCGCCACATTGGTCGCAACCACTCCGGGCTGAATGTCGAAGGCACCCCGGTTGTAGACCGGCGCCGGCGTGCACAAAATGATGCGCGGACGGGTCTCCAAGCCGGCGTAGCTGCCCACGAACTCCTCGAACTCCGAAACGAAGTTGGTCCCGTGCCGCCAGTTGTAGGGCTTCGAATCGTTGGTCCCGAGCTTGATGACGACCACGTGCGGCTTCCACGCTCGGCTCTGCGTGTAGGCGGCTTCCTTCCAGTACGGAAAGTCCCCCTTCTTCAGCAGGGTGCGCCCGCTCACGCCGTAGTTGCGGACCGTAAACTCGTTCGTGCCGAGGAGGCGCTGCAGGCGTGCGGGATAGCTTTCCTGGGACGCATTCGAAAGCCCCGCCCCTTCGGTGATGCTGTCGCCGACGCATGCGATGCGCACCGGCTCAGCCGACGCGATCCACGGACCAGCGAGCAAGGGACAAAGCCACGCGAGAAACCGAGGGGTCGTAGGCATGCCACGACATTCTGGATCCCGCCCGCCGCCGTCAACCCGACGGGTGCGATGGGGCGCGGGGCGTCCCTGCCGAGCCGCGCCATCACAGTCACCCCTGCCTTTCACCTTGCCCGGCGGCGCCACCGGGACGTGGCGCCCCACCTCACCCGGCTCCTGCATCGCAGAACTATATATTTCTCTAATTTTTGAATAGATGTCTTTTGCGCAAAGGCTCCGCGTTCGCCCCACCCGCCCGCGGGCGAAGTGCTCCGACCGTCCTCGACGCTGACCGTTCCGCACGAAAGCGCAGGGTCCAGTTCCCGTCCGACGACCCAGAACCACGGCCAATAGATCGAAACTCCCAGGAATGGCGATCTTCCGCGCCCCCTCGGACGTCCCTGCCGCGCCGCTCCCTCCCGAGTTCCTGGAACG
>CAZYJB010000017.1:9074-14782 GCA_964647675.1 uncultured Verrucomicrobiota bacterium
ACGATGCGTACACTCCGTTCTCAAACTCCCGCTGCCTTAGAGATATCCCCCGCCAAACCAGGTGCTGCTCAGGTGAAACAGGACCACCGGAATGACGGCCACGGCCCGGAGTCCGTCGATTTCTGGGCGATACACCATGGCGCCTTCGAGTCCCGGATTAACGCGGTAAGCTCAATGCTGATTCAAGGCCCATGACGGCGCGCAGGGATCTCACCTTCGGTGCGGCTGCAATAGCCACCCCGCGGGCAGACGCGGGCGATGGCTCGATCCGGGCGCGAAAAGGAGGCCCGGGATCCGGTCATCGGCACTGCCGCCGGAGGGCCCCCTTGCCGATTCGCGCAATCGCCTGCGGCGGTCCTGAGCCCGCGGGTCCCAAGTCCTTCCGGTGTACGGGCCAAGGGGCGTATGCCAGTCATCTATAGAGATATATTATTGAGACTGTTCTGTGTCTGATCAATCGCTTGAAACCCAAGTAATGGCGAGCTTTTATTAAACAGCTATTTATCTGTTGAATAAGTAGACAATAAAAAGCATTGTGGCCTGGATGCGAGCGCAAACAACGATCTTGCGTGGCTTTCCGGCCTCCGCAGCCATCCACCGCGCCGCCCTCCCTCCGAGCTTGGCGATCGCGCTGGTGGCGGTGCGTCCCCCGGCCCCAGCCAAGGACGCCACCCTGCTGAACGTCTCGTACGACTGCACGCGGGAGCTCAGCGGGGCGGACAACACCGGCTTCGCCCGGCACAGGAAGGTCAGGACCGGCGACACCCTCACCATCCAGCAATCCCACGGTGGTTCCGGAAAGCAGGCGCGATCCGTCATCGACCGGCTCGTCGCCGGCGCGCGCGGTTCGACCACCACGTTCGTCCAGCGCGAGCTCGATTAGCTCGTCCAGCATCCGCGCTGAACCCGACACCCCTTCAACGACCCCATTGCACTCCCATGACCGAGACCCTTGTTCATCCCGCCTTCCGGACCGCGTCGTCGCTGGCCTCCGGTGTTCGGGCTCCCAAACGTCGTGCGCTCGACCGCCTTCTTGCGCCGCTCGACGAGATCGCCAACCGGTCCCAGAGCTTCCTTCGCAAGCCGCTCGGACGGCACGCCGACGGCACCGACGTCCTGCCGCGGTACCTGCTGCTCGGGCCGCGCGGCGGCGGCGACTACATCCGCCTCGGCATCTTCGCCACCATCCATGGCGATGAGCCGGAGGGGGCGCTGGCCCTCACGCGCTTCGCCAGCCTGCTCGAGAAACAGCCCGAGCTGGCCGAGGGTTACGCGCTCTTCATCTACCCGGTCTGCAATCCCACGGGCTTCGAGGACGGCACGCGGAACGCACGGTCCGGCAAGGACCTGAATCGCGAATTCTGGACGCACACCAACGAGCCGGAGGTGCGCTGGCTGGAGACCGAGATCTGGACCCACGCTTTCCACGGGATCATCAACCTGCACTCGGACGACACCAGCGAGGGCCTGTACGGCTTCGTCAACGGCGCGGTGCTTTCCGAGAACCTGCTCGAGCCCGCGTTGCTCGCGGCGCAGCAGTTCCTGCCGCGCAACCGCCGCCGCAAGATCGACGGTTTCCCGGCCCGCCGCGGCATCATCTACGAGACCTACAAGGGTGTGCTGCGATCCGTGCCGGGCATTCAACCTGCGCCGTTCGAGATCACGTTTGAGACGCCCAAGCACTCGCCGCTGCACCTGCAGGTCGAGGCTCAGAATGCCGCCCTGCGCACCATCCTGCTCGAGTACCGCTACCTCATGGCCGTCGCCCGGGACATCTGATCCCGCCCGGTTCTCCCGTCGAATCCCAAGCCGTCGGCTCCGTCGACCGGCCGCGATCCCTCGTTCCCAAATCCGCGTCTCATGTCCGAATCGCCCATCCCATCCGCCCGTCTCCTGCGGGCTTCCCCTCCTGCTCGCGCGACCGCCGTCCTGCTCATCGTGATGACCGTTTCGCGCCTCTCGGTGGCGCAGGAAGCTCCGCCTCCGGACCTCCTGCAAAAGCTGCTCTCCCGTATCGAGGATCTCGAGCGACTGCAGGGAGAATCAAGGGATCAGTCGACCGCCATCGACCGTCTCCAGGCACGGATCGTCGAACTCGAAGGCAAACTCCAGTCGCTCGAGCAGGGGCACCTGCTGCCGGAGATCACCGCCACCGATACGCCGACCGCGTCGCTGGAGGATCTCGAACAGAAGATTCGCGTCCTCGACCGCAAGCGAGAACTCGCCGAGGAAGAGGCCGCCCAACGCGCCAGGGAGGCGCCGCGCGTCTCCATTGGGGCGCGCGGGCTTTCCTTCAGTTCCGGCGACACCAACTACGTTTTCCGCGTGCGCGGGCTGCTCCAGGCCGATTCGCGCACCTACCTCGACGACAACCCGCTCGCCACCTCCAACGACGGCTTCTTCCTGCGCCGCGCGCGTCCGATTCTCGAGGGTCGCCTGTTCGATCGCGTCGATTTCCGGTTCACGCCCGAGTTCGGTGGAAGCGGTTCGCCTTCGATCGTCGACGCCTTGGTCGCCTACGAGTTCCTGCCCGACCTCACTCTGCGCGCGGGCCGTTTCAAGCCGCTGCTGGGAGAAGAGCACTCGTACGCCGACGCGGCAGGCTTGTTCAATGAGCGCTCGCTGGTGACCGGACTGGTGCCCAACCGCACGCAGGGATTCCAGCTCGAGGGTCGCCTGCGTGAAGGGCAGTTCGCCTACGCTGCGGGCGTCTACAACGCCAGTGGCGACGCTCGGGTCGCGTCCAACGAAGGCTTCGGCGGCGACGTCGAATTCGGCGGGCGCCTCGCGGCGACCCCCTTTCTGCACCACGGTCCGACCGCGCTGCGCGGACTGACTCTCGGCGTGGGCGCCACGTTCAGCCAGATCAGTTCGAACCAGGCCGCGCTTTCCGCCACCACCGGCGGGAGTCGTCCCGGGTACACCACGCCCGCGCTACAGCAGTTCTTCGCGTACGATCCGCCGGTCGGTCCGGTGGTCGCGGACGGCGCGCATTGGCGGTTTTCCCCCTTCGTGTCGTGGGTCTACGGGCCGTTCGGCATCCTCGGCGAGTACGCCCAGTCGTGCCAGGGGGTGCTGAACGCCACCACCCTGCGTGAAGCGGAGCTCACGCACTCGGCCTGGAATGTCACTGCCCAGTGGGTGCTCACCGGCGAGAACGCCACCTTCGAGGCGATTCGCCCGGAACGCCCGTTCAGCCTCGCCAACGGCGGCTGGGGCGCGTGGCAACTGGTCGCGCGCATGTCGGGTCTCGATATCGATGACCAGTCGTTTCAGGGCTTCGCCAACCCGGCCTCCTCCGCGACCTCCGCGCTCTCGTGGTCCGTCGGCGTCAACTGGTGGCTGAGCCAGAACCTGCGCCTCCTCACCAGTTTCACCCACACCACCTTCGACGGTGGCAGCGCCGCGCTTTCGACCGACCCGGTCAACGCGTCGGCCCCGGCCGCCGTCACGCACCAGGACGAAAATGTGATCCTCACCCGCCTGCAACTCTCGTTCTGAACGACGCCCGCCACGTCATGGCGCGCTCGTCGGAAGTTGACGTGAACGACGGCACGAGAGGCAGCGGGACCGTCAGCGAAGGGAGGATTGTCGTGGCCCCGCGACCCGCGCCATTTGCACCTACCAGGGGATGGTTTCCGCGCTGGATGTGCTGCAACAACTCGACATCACCAAGGTCGGCCTCGCCACGGATTCCGTTCCCGCCAGGGGAGCGGGGACACCCTAGATATGGAAATCCAGAACCGAGGTGCCATACCCCAAGGCCTGCTCCTTCTCGAGCAAGTCAGCGATGGTGGTCTCGTCGAGGATCTTCGCCGTGGCGTCGCGCACCTGCTTCATGACACTGCGGATCGCGCACGTGCGCTCGTCCACGCAGTCCTTGCACGGCACGTAGGCCGTCTGGCTGACGCACGGGATCGGCGCGAGCGGACCGTCGATCAGCCGGATCACACGACTCAGCGTCACGGTTCGCGGCGGGCGATTCAGCGTATAACCGCCGCCCTTGCCAGGCTTGGCGCTCAGGATGCCCGCCCCTTTGAGCTCGAGGAGGATCGCTTCGAGAAACTTCCGAGGCAGCCGCTCCTTTTCGGCGATCTCCTTGATCAGGACCGGTGTGCCCTGCCCGCGCTTCGCAAGGTACATCAGGGCCTGAATGCCATACTTCGCCTTTTGAGACAGCATCGTCGCGCTCACGCTAACGGGACGACCTCGGGCCCGCAGCAAAAAGACCTCCTGCGATCATCGCTGCGACGTCGTCTCTGGGGAGCGTTTCAGGTGCAGGACACAGTCGTCCGCGCGCGGCTGCGGCGCAACGATCTCGCGGCGTCCATCTCCCAACCGACATGGAACCCCGTGAGGGAATTCCATCCGTTCACGTCCTCACGGAGCACTCGAAAGCGACGGGCGATCCGCCAAGTCTTCCTGGATCTCGCGGCCCATCACGGTCAGGAAGATTCTCAGGCATCGGCGACGCGAAAGACGGATTCCAAACACCGCGACGCGCCAGGGTCGGTCGCGTTCGTTCTCGTAGGCGTACCCTTCGAGTTCGGGCCTCAAAAGCGCCGGGTCGCGCGCGCTCCCCAGGCGCGACAGCATGCCCAACTCGCGGGCAAACGATCGCGGACTTACCAGCAGCCAGAGTGCTCCCGGCAAACGCCACAGCAACGGCAGGCAGCG
Source organism: uncultured Verrucomicrobiota bacterium (assembly GCA_964647675.1). GTDB lineage: Bacteria > Verrucomicrobiota > Verrucomicrobiia > Limisphaerales > CAIMTB01 > CAIMTB01. The sequence goes on from CAZYJB010000017.1 coordinate 13,752, forward strand.
GATCAGCAGACGACGCTCGAATCCCTCAGGCCGGCAGCCGAATTGCCGGCAGAAGGCCTCACGAAAGTCCGGCCGCTGTCGGGCGGACGCTTCCATCGCATCGTGGGGTGGCACGATCAGAGTGGTCTTCAAGGCGCCAGGTGAGCCGCCCCAGGCATGACTCCGTCGGTCAGGCGCCGACTCCGGACCGCGCCGTGGAACGCCCGGGGGCACCCGCCACGGCCGAACCGCCCAGGAAGTGGAAATACTGCCACAGGCCGGCGTAAGCGGGGGTGACGCGAAGATGCCGGGTCGGCATCCGAGTCGTCAATGCCTTGATGAGATGGCCCTCCATCCGCACGTGATTCATCGCCATCCAACGTTGGAACCGCGCGACCGGTGACGCGTGGAAGTCCACCACCGCCAGCATCCCTCCCGGTGCCAACTCCGCCACCGCCGCCGCAATCACCTCCTCGGCACCCGGATTGATCATGGACAGACAGTACGAGAAGCAGATGAGGTCAGGCGCGGGCCGCAACCCGAGCGGGCGCTCATAGAATCCTTCGAGAAACGAGACGCGCTCCGCGATCGGATGAAGCCGCTGACGGGCCTTCCTCAACATGCTCGGGCTGCCGTCCATGCCCACCAACCGCGCGCCGGGAAATCGGCGACCCAAAGCCAGCAGGTTCACGCCGGTTCCGCAGCCTACCTCGAGAATATGGCGGGGCGGGCTCGCGCCCGCATGCGCATACGCTTCTGCAATCTCGTCGATCAGGCGCCGGCGTCCGAAGAGAAAACTCCAACGCGTGGCGTCGTAGATGCCCGCGTGAAACGCGTAGTAGCGACGCAGCGCTTCGGACTGGCTCATGGAGGCGGCGAGGATTTCGCGGGTCGCAGACCGTTCTCACGGGAAGTCACGCGACTGCAGCCCCTGCTTCCGCCATCTCTGGCATCGGCAGGGCCGGCACCAGCGCCTCCTGCCGCGCCGCATGATCACGACGATAGAGCGTGATGGAAACGTGCTCGTTGCGACGAATGCACTCCTTGATGGC